>CALGOY010000202.1 GCA_937960725.1 uncultured Bacillota bacterium | reverse complement strand
CGATCCGCGCCGCGGGAGCATCAAAGCCTGGCTATACAGATCGATTGAAAAGGGCTAGAAACTTTTTAGATTTTTAAATTTATTATTATACATCTATTTTTATGGGGGAAAATCATAATGAGAAAATTTATATTGGTAATTTTATTGCTAACGACAGTCATATTACTTATTGCCTGTAACGACAATAGGAAAATAGATAATGATGTTATTGATTATACAATTGACGAAACAGTTAAATCCATATCGATTGATATTTGGATCTATGAGAACGGCCAATGGATAAACTCAGGGAAAACATTATGAAAGCCTTGTAGACTTTAGTGAAGCAGGAATGACAATGAACTCTAGCCTTTCTAGATGAGTTGAGAAAGGCCGATTGTAATTCTGGCGTAGCAGTGACAATAACGTTTTCTGACAAAAATGTAGATTAACTTAAGTTAAAGGGTATGAATTTATTATATACTTTTTTAAATGTGAACAAGGTGTATGAGTCGCATTAGTAGAAAAATGTATAATATATAAAGAATATCACAGGAGGTCCAAAAATGAAATATGAATATAAATTTGTAGAAGTTCCATTGAGGGAAAAGGGTTTTAAAACAAAGCTAGGAGAAACTTTTGAAAAATGTAAGAGAATTATTGTAGAAGAGGCCGACAATGGGTGGAGATTGAAACAGATTGTTATTCCAGCCAACGAAAGAACGGGAGTAGCAGCACCGTATTGCTATCAAATTATCTTTGAAAAGCCTATAGAAGAATAGATTTTTTAAGTAGATTAATTAAAGACCAGCTAATTGAAGCTAAGTGGTTTTAAAAAAGAGCGAGAATGGATTAAGCATTAGAAATTGAATATTGAAAGAAGGCGAGGTTTGTATATGAAATATAAATATGGCAAAAAAGGTAATTATGAAGACTTTGCAGCTGGTCGCGTTATATATAACATAAAAGGCATGACAAACTTTCCGGTAAGGCTAGCCCAGGAGATATACGGAAGGTGTTTGGAGTATTCAATAAAAAAGAATAACATTTGTTTATATGATTGTTGCTGTGGTGGGGGGTACTTGCTTACTGTTTTAGGTTTTTTAAACCAGGACACGATTGGGAAAATCATTGGAAGCGATATAAATATGGAAATGCTTGATATTGCAAAAAAGAACCTGTCGCTACTTAGCAAAGAAGGGATAAACAAGCGGATAGCAGAAATTGAACAAATGATAGCAAGTTATCAAAAACAATCACATATTGAAGCGAAAAATAGTGCAATTAGGCTAAAGAATTTAATTAGAAATAATATAGAGTTTGAAGTTTTTCAGTGCGATGCATTAGACACTATTAACCTTGAGGAAAAACCAGATATTATCATTACTGATGTTCCATATGGCGATATGATAGATTGGAAAGGAAATGAAGAAAATGCCATAGATAAGTTATTAGACTCACTCCATGAAATCTGTTCCCGAGATACTATCGTAGGCCTTTGTATGAATAAGAAGCAGAAAGTTAGGAATGAGAAATTTATAAGGTTAGAAAAGGAACAGATTGGAAAGAGGAGATTTGAGATATTAAGAAAAAAATGATTGAATCCCTAGAACATTTACTTGAATATTTTTTCTCCTGATGAACATTCTATAATCAGGAGGTGTTTTTATGTCACATTTAACTCAAAAAGAAAGGTATCTATTAGAGGATCAAAAAAAGCAAGAAGAACTGTGTATTAAAAAATACAATAACTATGCTCAGCAAGCCCAATGTCCGGAATTAAAGCAGCTATGCCAGCGACTGGCTCAGCAGGAGCAGCAGCATTTAAATACTATTAATCAGATACTTAACGGACAAATTCCAGATATATCTCAGCAAGGGCAGCAGCAAGGACAGCAAGCGCAAAACACAGGTATGCAAGGACAACAACAGCAACAGCAGGCTGGACAAAATATGGGTATGCAGAGTACTTCATCAGGGCGAGCAGGAATGACAAATCAGCAAGATGCTGACCTATGTACTGATCTTCTGTCAACAGAAAAATATGTGTCTGCGACATACAATACTGCAATATTTGAATTCAGAGATGCAAAAATTCGAGAAATTCTAAACCATATTCAGAAAGAAGAACAGCAACACGGGGAGCAGATTTTCAATTACATGCAAAGCAAGGGAATGTATAATCCTCAATAAAGGCATTAAATAAAGGCAGAAGAAAAACACCTAGTACATCGAAATCCGATGGACTAGGTGTTTTTTATACTCTTTTTTAAAGTCGTAAAATACTATATAATGCTACATAAGATAATTTGTAACAATTTTAGGTGGCAGAGGAGTGAAAAAGTCTGGGAAGGATTGAACTAATCCCCATACAAAAACGTTAAAGACAATAGAGGCAATAGATATAAATTTAATGCTCTTCTTCACCCTATCATACTTGCGGGCTCCATAGTTAAATCCCATAACCGGCTGAGCCCCGTTTGTCAATCCATTAACTGGCTTGCTAATAATCTCCCTAATAGAATTTATAACAGTCATAATACCGACGTATAAATCCCCTCCAAATTGCTGGAGGGTAACGTTGCATAAAGTCTGCACCAAAGAGTTCGTAATCTGCATTACAAATCCAGAAGCTCCTAATCCTAGGATTCGCCTTATCCTGTATTTATTTAGTGCAAAGCTACTTTTTTTCAGTTTTAGTATAGCTTTATCGCTTAGCAGAAATTTAATAACCCAGACGCTAGATAAAAATTGGGATATAATGGTTGCCAGAGCAGCTCCTCGAACTCCCATATCTAATACAAAAATAAAAATAGGGTCTAGGATAATGTTTGAAACCGCTCCTAAAATCATCGTAGCCATTCCCATGCGGCCAAATCCTTGGGCGTTAATAAAATGATTCATTCCCAAGCTGATCATGACGAATACATTTCCAAGAAGATAAATAGTTATGTACTCATTTGCATACGGAAATGTCTGATCGCTGGCGCCGAACATGTATAGTATAGGCTTTTTATTAACAATCCTACTATTGTTAAAACTATGCCGGTAGATACAAGCATAATAAAAGAGTTACCCATGATATTTTCTGCTTCCTCGATATCACCCCGGCCCCGTTCTGTTGAGCACAAAGGTGCTCCGCCCATTCCAAACAGGTTGGCAAATGCCATTACTATTGAAACAATAGGCTGTCAGATTTTTTCGATTTGAACCGACTATTATAATATATATGAAAAAAATAGGATACGCAAGTTGGAGGCTTAAATTATAAATTTGCTTGTCAAAGGAAATGAATCTAGATTCGATTATCAACTTTAGACGCTATTTGTAAGGCTTTAACGGAGTTTATTTGGAATTATTGCGATTTTTATCGAAAAATGACAATATGATTGAAAGCAGCTAAGGCCCTGTCACATAAAATTTGGTATCTTTAGACCCATAAGGAGATGGGTTAGGCAACGATCATTGACAGCTCTCCGGAAAGAATGCTAAAATCAATGTGTTTGCACAATTTAAGCCTAATTAGATTATGGAACAAGAAACAGACTAAAAGGAGAAGGAGAAAGGTAATTGCTTAAGGATCTAACCAAGGGTAACGAAGCAAAGACCATAATTCAATTTGCGATACCTATGATTATAGGGAATGTATTCCAACAATTATATAATGTAGCGGATACTATTATCGTTGGACGATTTATAGGGGCCGGTGCTTTAGCGGCTGTAGGAAGTTCCTATACACTGATGGTTTTTCTTAATTCTATAATATTGGGACTTTGCATGGGAAGCGGTGTGCTGTTTTCAATGTTCTATGGAGCCGGAGAAATTGACAGGCTTAAAAGCAGTATATTTACATCTCTATGGTTTATAGGCCTAATAACTGTTATCATAAACGTTTCTTCCCTGGTATTTATCGATGAAATTTTAGAATATATGAAAATACCTATTGATATATTGAGTGATACCAGGGATTATATACGGATTGTATTTTACGGTATCGGCTTTACTTTCTTTTATAATTATTTCGCAGCAGTACTTCGTAGCGTAGGGAACTCGGTTATACCCCTTGTATTCCTCATAATAGCTGCATTAATGAATATCGTATTGGATATCGTATTTATTGCTACTCTGAACATGGGGGTTGCCGGAGCTGCCTGGGCAACCTTTATCGCCCAAGGCTTTTCTGCAGTAAGCATGGCTCTATACTGCTTTATCAAGATTCCCCAGATAAGGCCCGGGCGAAAGCATATGGGCCTAGATAGAGGCCTTGTAAGGCAGATTAGCAATTACTCCATACTAACCTGTGCTCAACAATCCATTATGAATTTTGGAATTTTAATGATACAGGGCTTAGTTAATAGCTTTGGTGTGGCAGTTATGGCAGCCTTTGCAGCAGCTGTCAAGATAGAAAGCTTTGCCTATATGCCAGCCCAGGAGTTTGGCAATGCCTTTTCTACTTTCATAGCGCAAAATAAAGGAGCTAATAAGCTGGATAGGATTCGGCGGGGCATTAGCTATGCAGTAATAATCATAACAGTCTTTTGTGCTATCATATCGGCTTTGGTAGTTATTTTTGCAAGGCCGCTACTTGGCATCTTTATAAAGGCGGAAGAAGTGGAAGTCATTCGAATTGGTGTGCAGTATTTGCGCATTGTAGGTATTTTCTACTGTCTGATTGGGTATTTGTTTATGTTTTATGGATTGTACCGAGGCTTTGGAAAGGTAGGCATATCCATAATACTTACCGTTATAAGCCTAGGCTCCCGGGTAGTTTTAGCATATACATTAGCTCCAATACCATCCATAGGGCTTTTAGGAATATGGTGGGCTATTCCCATAGGATGGGCCTTGGCAGATTTTACAGGACTCTTATTTTTAAGGAAATTACAAATAGGACAGGAAATTGGACAGGACTAAGGGCCTGTCTAAAATTTTTTGCCCCGAAGGGCTCTAATAGTAAAAATTTTGTTAACAATGGAAATTTCTATTGATTTTGGGCAAGTTAAAAACTATAATATTCGTATGTTCCGACCGACTGGTCAGTCGGATAAAGTTGGATAAAGCTGAAGAACGGGGGGATTAACTTTGGATAAGAGGCGAAATGTACTTATAGTTGCGCTATTAGTAACGTTATCCATGCTAATTGCCCTTTTAGCGGGATGTAAAAGCCAAAATGCTGAGGGCAATGACGATGCTCCTAGTCAGCAGGAAGAGCAGCAGGAGGCTTATGTTCCTGTTGAAGCTATGCAAGTAGTCCGCAAGACTCTTGCCAATACTACGACTATAAGCGGTAGGGTTATGGCAGACAAAAACGTGATGGTTCTGCCCCAGATTCCGGGCACTGTTGAGAGCATCGCGGTCAAAGAAGGGGACCATGTCAAAAAAGGAGATGTGCTATTTACACTGGATGCAAAAGATATCCAAAAGCAGGTGGATCAAGCTAAGGCAGCTTATGATACGGCTAAAGCCAGCTATAATATGAGCCAGGAGCAGGTAAAAGTAGCAAAAGAATCCCTACAGCAGACCCAACAGCTTGCAGACACAACTTTGGGCAAGCTAAGGGAGAATGTAGAGAACTTAAGGCAGCTTTATGAGGCTGGAGCAGTACCCAAAAGCCAGTTGGAAGAAGCAGAGATGGCTTTAAAGCAGCAGGAGGCTCAATTCCAGGCCCAAATAAATCAGGCTAGACTGGGCGCTTCTGACAAAACTTTAGAGGTGGCCAAGGGACAGCTAAAACAGGCTGAGCTGGCATACAATCAAGCTCAAGATGCCTTAAAGAATGCAACGGTTACCGCCCCTATAGATGGAGTAGTGGCCGATATCACTATTCAAGAAGGGGGAATAGCGGCCAATACCCAGCCAGCTATGACCATAGTAGATATGAGTAGGGTTTATGTCAGCCTGCAGGTATCGGAAGCAGTAGTAAGCAAGCTAAGCCAAGGGCAGGAGGTAAAGGTCATTATCCCAGCTGTTTCCTCTGAACCCATAAAGGCAACCATAGATACCATAAGTCCCACGGTTAATCAAATGACCCAGCTGTATCCTATAAAAATATACCTGGACAACCCAGAAGGGAAAATAAAGCCGGGGATGTTTGCTAATGTGGAGATAGACTTGGATGTGAGGGAAGATGTCATTGCAGTGCCTGGGGAAGCAGTTGTTGTTAAAGACGGGAAAAATATAGTCTACGTTATAGAGGAGGATAAAGCAGTAGAAAGGGAAGTTCAGCTAGGACTAGATATCGGCAGTGAGGTGGAAATTGTTAAAGGGATTAAAGAAGACGAAATGGTTATCGTAAAAGGTCAACATTTTGTAGAAGACGGGGGAACAGTTAAGGTGGTAGGAGGGACGGAAAAATGAACATATCCTCGGCATCGGTAAAAAGACCTGTAACCACCTTGATGATCTCACTAGTCGTCATAGTATTCGGTCTTGTTTCTCTGGGTAAGCTGCCCATAGACTTACTTCCAGACTTTGAACTTCCAATAGCCGTGGTGATAGCCAGCTATGAAGGGGTAGGCCCCCAGGAGATGGAAAACTTGGTAACTAGACCTCTAGAAGAGGCAATTGCTACGGTTGGGAACATTGAGAATGTAAGCTCCGTTACAAGCGAAGGCCAGTCCATAATAATAGCTCAGTTTTCTTTCAATACCGACATGGACTTTGCGGCCTTGGAAATGCGAGAAAAGGTAGATCTAGTTAAAGGCTATCTGCCGGATGGGGTAAGCGAGCCCATGGTACTCAGGGTAGACCCCAATGCCCAGGCAATCCTGCAGCTATCCCTATCAAATACGGGGGATCTGGCACAGGCCCAGGCGATAGCAGAAGATTTAATCAAGCCAAGGCTTGAGAGGATAGAAGGGGTAGCTTCAGTAGATATCAGAGGCGGATATGAGAATCAGATTCTAATTCAATTGAAAAATGAAAAGCTGCAGGGATATGGCATAACACCTGATTACCTCGCCCAGATTATAGCAGCTGAAAACCTAAATCTTCCAGGCGGAACGGTAAACAAAGGAAATCAGGAGCTAACTATCAGGACTGTAGGAGAGTTTGAAACGCTAGATGAGATTAGAAACCTGAGGATACCTCTACCGACTGGAGCTACAGTACAGCTGAAAGAAATAGCGGATGTGGAGATGAAATATAAGGAGCTGACCAGCCTGGCAAAGACCAATGGGGAAAACTCCATAATCGTTTCCGTCCAGAAGCAATCTGGAACCAACACCGTGCAAGTAGCCAATGCAGTCAGCGCTGAGATAGAGAAAATTCAGGAAGAAAACAAAAACCTGGATTTGCAAATTCTATTTGACCAATCCGACTATATCGAAATGGCAATCGATACGGTTAAGAATAGTGCCATACAGGGAGCTATCTTGGCGGTGCTAGTACTATTGCTTTTCCTAAGGGAATTCCGACCTACACTAATTATAGCTACTTCTATCCCGGTATCCATTATAGCTACCTTCGCTGTTTTATATTTTAGCGGCATTACACTAAACCTTATGACCCTCGGTGGACTAGCTCTTGGCTTGGGGATGCTGGTGGATAACTCCATAGTCGTACTGGAAAATATATTTAGATATCGGGAGAATGGATATTCCTCCATCGACGCAGCTCAGCTGGGGGCCAAAGAAGTAGGGATGGCGGTTACAGCTTCTACCTTGACGAACGTAGCGGTATTTCTGCCCATAGTATTTATGGAAGGGATTACTTCAACCATATTCAAAGAATTAGCCCTGACGGTGACAGTATCCCTGATGGTTTCCTTAGTGGTAGCAGTAAGCTTGATTCCAATGCTGTCTTCAAAACTGCTTAGCTCAAATATATCCAGTAAAAGCCAAAGGAAAAAGGCGAAAAAGCCGGGCAGGATTTCAAGCTGGCTAGAGGAAGTTTATCAAAAAGTGGAGGATGGGTATAGGAGCTTGCTTGCAAAGGCACAAGGACATAGATTTTTAACCGTACTAGTAGTTGCTATTATATTCGTTTTATCCCTCATTCCAATGTCCAGCTTGGGAAGGGAATTTTTACCCCAGACCGACGAAGGGCTGGTAACTATCAGCGTATCCCTACCTGCAGGAGCGGAACTTAAAGATACAGAGGCTATACTAACTCAAATAGAATCAGAGCTGGAGGATATTCCCGAAATTGAGATGGTATTTTCCACTGCCGGCTCAGGCTCTGCTATATCTATGTCTTTATCGGGAAGGCAGACTAATGTGGGAACTGTCAACTGTATTTTAACCGATATAGAAAACAGGCAGCGGACAGCCCAGGAAGTGGCGGATGAGATCCGAAACCGGATATACGATATTCCGGGAGCTGAGAAAAAAGTATCCGCCAGCAGCATGGCCTCGTTGAGCTTAGCAGGGGGAGGGGCTATAAACATTCAGATTAAAGGAGATGATATAGATACCCTAAAAACCATAGGGGATGATGTATGCGATATCATCAAAACAATAGATGGAACTAGGGAAGTAGAGTCCAGCTTGGCAGAAGGGATTCCAGAAGTTCAAATCCGAGTTGATAGAACCAGAGCCTCTCAGTACGGATTGACTGCAGCCCAAATAGCTTCTACCGTCAGGGGAACCATCTCTGGAATGATTGCCACCCGGTTTAAATATCAGGGGGATGAAATCGACGTAGTTATCCAAGGGGATGAAAGCATAAGTAAGAGCATTGCTAACTTAGAGCAGATGATGATTTCTACCCCCGCAGGGATTAGGGTGCCCTTAGGACAGGTGGCTGAAGTTGTTGTTGACAGGGGGCCGGTTTCCATTACCCGAGATGGGCAGGTGAGGATGGTAACCGTATCAGCCCAGATTGTAGGGAGGGATTTAGGCAGTGTATCCAGAGATATTGAGCAGAAGCTGCAAGATTACGATATGCCCGAAGGATATAGCTATGAACTGGCGGGAGAAAACGAAGAGATGGTAAAGGCCTTTAAAGATTTAACCATGGTCTTGATATTGGCAGTAATATTGGTGTATATGATACTGGCAGCTCAGTTTGAATCCCTCGTACAGCCCTTTACTATTATGCTATCGGTACCTTTAGGGCTTGTTGGAGGTATTTTAGCCTTAGCTATAACTGGGCGGACTATCAACGTTGCCTCCTTGATAGGATTGATAATGCTGGCAGGAATAGTCGTAAACAATACTATCGTCCTAATTGATTTTATACTGACCCTTCGCAGGGAAGGAATGGAGCGGGACAAAGCTATTATAGAGGCAGGGCCTATAAGGCTCAGGCCGGTGCTTATGACCACACTGACTACTGTATTGGGATTGCTTCCCATGGCTTTTGCAACAGGAGAAGGGGCAGAGTTAGAAGCGCCTTTGGCAATAGCCTTAATCGGGGGACTAGTACTATCCACTGTAATTACTTTGATATTTATCCCAGTTGTATACTCCCTTGTAGATGACATGGGTAATTTCTTCCGCAGAAAAGTATTTAAAAAGACGGGCGATTCTCCACTATAATATGAAGATATGCAAAGGCTTATAGGCCGGCTGCGATATAAATCGCATAAACTTCTATAAGTCTGCGAGCCTATATAGTAAATGCGTAACGAGTACCTAGCAAGGGGGCATAGCTAATGAATTATAATATGGATTTAAAGGAAAAACGCCGGGAAGAAATTATCCATGCCGCTATGAAGGTTTTCTCGCAATATGGATACGAACGGGCTACCATGGAAAATATCGCTGCAGAGGCGGGGATTGGAAAAGGGACTATATATGAATATTTCCCCAGCAAGAGGCAACTTTTCGAGGATATGATATATTTTTACTTAGACAAGTACAAATATAACTTAAGAGAAGTTATTTTCAAAAGGCAGAGCTTTCATCAGAAGTTTCATAACCTATGCCAGTACAATGCTGACTTTTTAAGGCAACATCTGGATATCCTCCAGTTTATCAGCAAGCAGGGGATAGTACTATCCGACTCAATGAAAGAGCGGCTGCTGAAGGAGCAGGATGAAATTTATAGCATGTTTTATCAGATGTTGGAGGAAGCCATATCTAGAGGCGAAATAAGGCAGGGCATAGACAAAGAAGCGGCGGTTATGTGCATAATAGGAATAATAATCCAAGTGACGAGCAAAAATATTTTAATGGATAATGCAAATGCAGGCAACATCGCTTCAGAACCGCTCTTAGACATACTGATGAATGGTCTGGCAAATAAATAAGATACTTCAAACGGCTTTCGCAATCAAAGAAAGCCGTTTTTTTTATGATTTATTTTATTTATAATTTGGAGCATATGATTAATAAATTTAATACATAGTACTAAAGTCCTAGATATATTACAACTTTATATATATAATATATATTATCATTTAAGTAATATAAATATCGGCTGTAGAATAAACATAGTAACATATGGGCAGTTCACATTTAGCACCTTTCTGTATATTTTAAACAGCAAATTCCATGAAAACATACAAAAGATAATAATATTAAAATATAGGATAGAAGTGGTTGATATGAAAAAGTTGTTAGAAGATGTTAGGGTTTTAATTATATTTATATTAGTGACCGCGGCAAGTATTACGTATATTTTTACATATATTCCCCTAAACAAAGAATATGAAAAAAATATAATAAAAAACTTTGCTCTGACGGTTAGGCTCAGCTTAGATAATGCAAAGGAAGCGGATCTAACACAATTAGCTGAAGGAGTTCGATGCAGCAAAATAGATAAAAACTGTGTTAACAGAATT
>CALGOY010000201.1 GCA_937960725.1 uncultured Bacillota bacterium | reverse complement strand
CCCTTTGAACCTGATGTGGTTAGTACCACCGTAGGGAAGCTTAAATGATACTGTTGTATTATTTGCGAAATTTTGCTTGCCTGCGGAGGCAAGCTTTTTTTTTACTTTTTCAGGATAGAAGGAGGTGAAACCATTGAATATTACGGTTAATGGGAAAAAAGAAAAGATAGATCATGGTACAAGCCTATTGATATTTTTAAAACAAAAAGGTGTTGACCCGGATACGGTAGTAGTTGAATACAACTATGAAGTTGTTAAAAAGGAAGAATGGGATAGGATTATCTTGAAAGAAAACGATAATCTAGAAGTACTGAGATTTGTAGGAGGGGGTTGAAATGATTGGAAGATAAATTAGTGATTGGCGGTAAAGAACTTAATAGCCGGTTATTTATTGGAACGGGAAAATACCCTTCAGATGCACTTATACCCCAGATATTAGAAAAGTCAGGTGCAGAAGTGATTACAGTTGCACTTCGCAGGATTGATTTCGATTCTAAGGATTACAACATACTAAACTATATTCCAGAGCATGTCCAACTGCTTCCCAATACATCTGGTGCAAGAAATGCCCAAGAAGCCGTGAGGCTTGCAAGGCTTGCACGATCATCTGGATGTGGAAATTGGATAAAAATTGAAGTAATTTCTGATAACAAATATCTTCTTCCAGATGGATATGAAACAGTAAAAGCAACAGAAACACTTGCAAAAGAAGGCTTTGTGGTTTTACCCTATATTAGTCCGGATTTGATGGTAGCTAAGAGTTTAGTGGATGCAGGGGCAGCGGCGGTGATGCCCTTGGGTGCCCCCATTGGTAGCAATAGAGGCTTGAGGACCAAAGAATTAATCCGGATATTAATTGACGAAATTCCGCTACCTATCATAGTAGACGCAGGCATTGGGAAGCCCTCTGATGCCTGTGAGGCCATGGAAATGGGTGCAGCTGCCTGTCTGTTAAATACCGCTATTGCAAGTGCTGATAACCCTGTATTAATGGCAGAGGCATTTGGTAAGGCGGTGCAGGCTGGAAGACAGGCATATTTAGCTGGATTGGGTGCAAGCGTAGATTATGCAAGGGCCTCCTCGCCGTTGACGGGATTTTTGAGTTCGTGAAGGATTGAAATTTTAACAAAAAGGAGGGAAGGGATGAACTTTTATAATGAATATTTAAAGTACAAAAATTTTGATTTTGATGCTTTTTTTAAAATGATTACTGACTCTGATATAGAAAAAATATTGCAAAAAGATAGATTAACGGAATGGGATTATCTAGCCCTGCTATCGCCAACGGCAGATAAATATATAGAGGAGATGGCGCAAAAGGCGCACAAATTAACAGTACAGCATTTTGGGAAAACAATACTTTTATTTACGCCGCTATATTTATCCAATTACTGCACAAATCAGTGTGTATACTGTGGGTTTAATATTAAAAACAAAATTTTGAGAAAGCAGCTTTCCCTTAAAGAAGTTGAGATGGAAGCAGAGGCCATTGCAGAAACGGGGCTAAGGCATATTTTGATTTTAACGGGAGATGCCAGGGAGATAGCTTCGCCTAAATATATTCGGGATTGTGTAAAAATACTGTCAAAATACTTTACGTCCATTTCCATCGAAGTTTATGCGATGGACCAGGAGGAATATGCGGATTTGATAGAAGCTGGAGTGGATGGTTTAACGATTTATCAGGAGACCTATAATGAAGAGCTATATGGCAAGCTTCATATCAAAGGCCCTAAAAAAGATTATCATTACAGGTTAGATGCACCAGAGAGAGCGTGTAAAGCATCGATGCGCACTGTCAACATTGGGGCGCTTCTAGGCTTGGATGAATGGAGAAGGGAAGCCTTTTTTACGGGACTGCATGCTAATTACTTGCAAAACAAATACACAGATACGGAGATAAGTATTTCCTTGCCCCGATTAAGGCCCCATGTAGGAGGATTTTATTTAAGTCATAAGGTTAGCGATCGAGATATGGTACATATGATGGTAGCCTTTAGGCTTTTTATGCCTAGGGCAGGGATAACTATTTCTACAAGGGAAAGCGCATATTTTAGAGATAATATCCTCCGGCTGGGAGTTACAAAAATGTCAGCAGGCGTTTCTACGGCGGTAGGGGGACATATACAAGGGGGGGAGAATACCGGGCAGTTTGATATAGCTGATGCAAGAACTGTGGAAGAGATGAGGGAGGTTATTTCGCAGTTGGGCTATCAGCCTGTATTTAAGGATTGGCAACCGATATAACGAAGAAGGTGTGGATTATATGAATGAGTTCGAGAAAGCGCTAGTCTCGTATATTGGTGAAGAAAAGCTGCGCAAGATACAATCTGTAAAAATAGGGATTGCAGGAGCAGGAGGTTTAGGCTCTAACTGCGCTTTTAACCTGGTAAGAA
>CALGOY010000200.1 GCA_937960725.1 uncultured Bacillota bacterium | reverse complement strand
GAATTTATGACAAAAGTTCGAAGCAGAGCTAAAGAAATGGGGTTACCTATTATACGCAGTACTGTAGCAAACTTTTTAGATATAATTGTAAGGATAAGCTCTGCCAGATCCATATTGGAAATTGGCACGTCGATTGGATACTCTACTATGGTGTTGCTGAAGGCGATGGAAGGCAAAGGCAGGGTAGTTACCATAGAAATAGATGAAAAAATGCTAAACCTAGCTAAGCAAAACTTTGAGAAGGCAGGGCTATCGCAAATGGTAACCCCTCTTTTAGGAGATGCAGGAGAAATTCTTCATTATATGGAAGGACAATATGATATAATTTTTATAGATGGTCCTAAAGGACAATATTTAAATTATTTGCAAGACTGCTTGCGACTTTTAAAACCAGGCGGTCTACTAATTTGCGATGATGTCCTATTCTATGGCATGGTTGCCGATGATAAACTTGTTAATAAGCGGAAAAGTACAATTGTTAAGCGGATGCGTAAATTTTTGAAGGTAATTACAAGCCATCCACAACTAAGCACCATAATACTACCCCTAGGGGAAGGATTATCAGTAAGCTATAAAAGAAAGGAAGAAAAATATGAAAAAACCTGAATTATTAGCACCAGCAGGAAATATCGAAAAGCTAAAAGTAGCCCTAGCTTACGGAGCAGACGCAGTTTATCTAGGTGGTAAACAATTCGGACTTAGGGCTTTTGCAGATAACTTCGATAATGAAGAAATTAGGGAGGCTGTAAGCTATACCCATAAGTTAGGCAAAAAAATCTATGTAACGATGAATATATTTGCCCATAACGATGATTTTGATGGCATGAAAGAATATATAAGTTTTTTAGCGGAAATAGGTGTAGATGCCGTTATTTTATCGGATCCTGGAGTTCTGACATTGGTTAGGGAAACGGCACCTGAACTCGAAATTCACTTGAGTACACAAGCCAATAATACAAATTGGAGGAGCGCGATTTTTTGGCATGAACAAGGAGTGAAGCGGATAATCCTAGCCAGAGAACTTTCGTTAGAAGAAATTCGAACGATTCGGGAAAATACCCCTGAAACTTTAGAACTGGAATGCTTTGTCCATGGTGCAATGTGTATCTCTTACTCTGGCCGATGCATGTTGAGCAATTATTTTACAGGCCGGGATGCCAATCGAGGACAATGTGCCCATCCATGCCGATGGAAATATTATTTAATGGAAGAAAAGCGTCCAGGACAATATTTCCCTGTATTTGAAGATGAGAGAGGAACCTATATCTTAAATTCAAAGGATCTGTCAATGTTGGAGCACATACCGGATTTGATTGATGCAGGGATAGATAGCTTTAAGATAGAAGGACGAATGAAATCAAGCCATTATGTTGCAACCATCGTTAAGGCATATAGACAGGAGTTAGATTCATTTTTTAAAGATCCAAACAATTATTCACCAAATCCTGAAGTGGTTGAAGAAACTAAGAAGGTCAGCCATCGACCATTTACTACTGGCTTTTATTATAAGAAGCCTACGGCTGGAGATCATGAATATAGCACCAGCAAATATGTACGCAATTATGATTTTATAGGGATGGTGCTAGATTATGATTCCGAAAAAAATATGGCTCTAATAGAGCAGCGCAACTATTTCAAAGTGGGGGATAACATAGAAATAATGAGGCCAGATGGAGATAATTTAAATTATACAATCGAAAAAATGTATGATGAAGATGGCCAACCTATAACCGTTGCCCCTCATCCCCAACAAAAGGTATATATTCCCGTAGATGAGCCTTTAAGCAGATATTCAATATTGCGCCGCTTAAAAGAATAAACTAAACTCCATGGGGAATACTAGATAAATATATTAAACAATTCTGTATTCCCCAAAGGAGATGCGTGATGTTAAAAATGCTTTCAACAAATAAGAGATTATTATCTATCGGCTTGTTGATATCGCTATTGTTGTTTTTGCTTATAATTAGGTTAGCACATATACAGATTGTAAAGGCTAGTGAATACAGCCAAAAAGCTCACAGGCAGCGCATGTTAGCAGTATCTATCGAGAAACTTAGGGGAGATATTTTAGATCGAAATGGAATTCCCTTTACTAAAGGAAAAGAGCGCTCATATTTATTATTGTTTCCTGGCCTGCTTCGCGAAGACGACTCAGTAGTAAACATAATACAATCTATGACCGGAATGACTAAAGACGAGATAATGCAGATATCGAGGATTAACACTCCTTACATAAAGAAGGAAATAATTAGATCCATAGCTCAGTGGGAAATCGATATTGAGAGCGGCAAATATCCTGGAATAATGATTGTTAGAGAAAGAACAAGATATGACAACACGTCCTTAGCCCGTCATGTTATAGGATATTTAAACAAATCGGATATGACGCCAGC
>CALGOY010000199.1 GCA_937960725.1 uncultured Bacillota bacterium | reverse complement strand
CCCGGACACATCTCGGGTAATGGAGGGGTTTTCGGATTTTCTGGCTATTTTGTCAATCTCGTCTATATATATGATGCCTCTTTCCGCTCTTTCTATATCGTAATCAGCTGCCTGTATGAGTTTGAGCAAAATATTTTCCACGTCTTCTCCTACATAACCCGCTTCCGTAAGAGAAGTAGCATCCGCTATTGCAAATGGCACGTTGAGAATCTTAGCCAGAGTTTGAGCTAGCAGCGTTTTACCTGAACCGGTAGGACCAATCATTATAATATTGCTTTTTTGGATTTCTATATCGTCGTTTTTATAATTGCTATTAATTCTCTTGTAATGGTTATATACAGCAACGGCCAGATTTCTTTTTGCAAGTTCTTGTCCCACTACATATTGATCTAGTACTTCTTTGATTTCTTTAGGCCTTGGTATATCTTTTAGCTCCAGTTCAGTTGCATCCTCAAACTCTTCTTCAATAATTTCTTGGCATAGCTCAATACACTCATCGCATATATATACCCCAGGTCCGGCTACCAGCCTTCGGACCTGATCTTGGGTTTTTCCGCAAAATGAGCATTTTAGCTGTTTTTTATCATCATATCTTGCCATATCTTCACCTCTTCATAACTATTTGCGAGAGGTAATGACCTCATCGACAATTCCATAGGCCTTAGCCTCTTCAGCTGACATAAAGAAATCTCTATCCGTATCTCTTTCAATCTTCTCTAGAGGTTGCCCTGTCAGCTCGGAAAGAATTTTATTCAATTTATCTTTAGTCTTTATAATATGCTCAGCGTGGATAGCAATATCCGATGCTTGCCCCCTAGCGCCACCTAGAGGCTGGTGAATCATGATTTCACTATTTGGGAGCGCTAGTCGCTTCCCTTTCGTACCAGCAGCCAATAAGAATGCTCCCATGGAAGCAGCCATCCCTACACAAATAGTTGATACGTCGCATTTGATGTACTGCATAGTATCATATATAGCAAAACCAGCTGATACAGAACCACCAGGGCTATTGATGTACACAAGCACATCCTTGTCCGGATCCTTAGCTTCCAAATACAGCAACTGAGCTATTACTAGGTTAGCAGTAACGTCCGTAATTTCACTGCCTATAAATACAATCCTGTCCTCCAAAAGGCGAGAATATATATCGTATGACCTCTCTCCCCGATTGGTTTGCTCAACAACCATAGGGATTAAATTCATGGCATTCCCTCCTTATTATTCCTTGGTTTCACCCGAGGTCTCCTCTGACTGCTCTGGAGCCTCATCATTGGATTTTTCTACCAAGACTGCGTTATCCATCAGGAAATCAATGGCCTTCTGAACAACTATGCTGTTTTTCAATTGCTCTTCGCGGCCTTTATAGTTTTTCTTAACCTGCTCCACTTCCTGTTTATACTGCTCTGCTAATTTTTCGTATTCCTTTTCCAAATCCTCGTCTGTAACCTCGATATTTTCTACCTGAATAATTTTTTCGATAACTAGCTGGTTCTTTACTCTATTATATGCTTCATCTCTATATTGTGCCCTGAATTCATCCATTGATGTACCAATGATTTCAACGTAGCGCTCCAGGTCCATTCCCTGGAACCTCAGCCTAAAATCAAAGTCCCGGATTATATTATCCAGTTCTCTTTCAACCATAACCTCTGGAATATCCACCTTGGCATTTTCGCTGACCTTTTCAATTAGCTTCATCTCCATTTCGGCCTTTGCAGTTTCTTTAGCATTTCTTTCCATAGATTTCTTAAGGTCAGCCTTATATTCATCCAATGTTTCGAATTCGCTTACGTCCTTTGCAAATTCGTCATCTAAAGCTGGAAGCTCTTTTTTCTTTATATCATGAACTTTTACAACAAATGTAGCCTCTTTTCCCTTTAAATCCTCCACTGCATAGTCTTCTGGGAATGTAACTTTAATCTCCTTTTGCTCTCCTGCCTTTGTCCCAACCAGCTGTTCTTCAAAACCTGGAATAAACTGCCCAGACCCCAGCTCTAAGACAAAGTTTTCTGCACTTCCTCCTTCAAAGGCCTCACCATCTATATACCCCTTAAAGTCGATGGTCAAACGGTTTCCCTCTTCAGCAGGCTCATCTTCTACTGCAATCCATCGTGCATTTTGTTCTCTTATCAGCTCTAATCTCTCATCTACGTCTCGATCCGTAACATTATACTCTACTTTTTCAATTTCTATACCTTTATACTCACCTAATTCTACTTCAGGCTTTACGGTAACTGTAGCGTTAAAAATTAAATTTTTTCCCGAACCTACTTGTATAATCTCAATTTCCGGCTGGTCTACAGGCTCTATCCCAGTTTCCTCTACAGCTTTTATATAAGCATCTGGGCATGCTTCATTAAGAGCATCCTCATAAAAAATTCCCTCACCATAGTAACGCTCTATAATCTTTCGAGGAGCTCTTCCCTTTCTAAAACCTGGTACAGTAATATGTCTCTTATTCTTATGGTATGCCCTTTCAAGTGATTTTTCGAAATCCTGGGCATCTACCTCAATTTTTAGTTTAACTTGATTTTTTTCTATTTTTTCTACCGTCGCTTTCACAGAAAGTTCCTCCTTAGTTTAAAATAAACTGTATAACTCTTAATATTATAGCATAACCAATTTATATGTCCAATGTTTTTACCTATTTTTATTATTTATTTGTTATTGCTCGTTCTTGCGGCTTATCCAATATTCTATTATAATTTATACAACTAGAAAACTCTACATTCTCCGCAAAAAATATATAAGTTTAAGAAAGGGATGATATTGTTGAATACACTGCTAAAAGATAAAAATATATTGATAATGGGTGTAGCTAACAAATGGAGTATAGCATGGGGAATTGCACAATCCTGTCTAAACGCCGGTGCTAAAATTATATTAACATATCAAGGGGACCGGGCTAGAAAAAACATTGAAAAGTTAATAAAAGATCATCCTGATATCCCGCTGTACCCTTGTGATGTTACAAAGGATGAAGATATTATCAACTTGTTTGACAATATCCAAAAAGATGTAGGAGTGCTACATGGAGTAGTTCATAGTATAGCTTTTGCTAAAAAAGAAGAACTTGAAGGGGCATACTATAACACATCTAGAGAGGGCTATCTCCTGGCTCAAAACATAAGCGCCTATTCCCTGGTAGCCATCTGCCGCCATGCCAAACCTCTCATGACCGAGGGCGGGAGCATCGTAACCCTGACCTATTTAGGGGGCGAGAGGGCCGTTCCTAATTATAATGTAATGGGGGTTGCAAAAGCTGCCCTAGAATCTTCCGTCCGCTATCTTGCCGCTGATCTAGGGCAATATAATATTAGGGTAAACTCCATTTCCTCCGGACCGATAAAAACCGTATCAGCCCAGGGTATCAGTGGCTTTGGCAGCATTCTTAAATACTACGAGGAAAAAGCCCCTCTTCGCAGGACGGTGACCCAGCAGGAGGTAGGGGATACAGCAGTATTTCTATTAAGCGACCTGTCCCGCGGTATTACAGGAGAAAATATTCATGTAGATGTTATCATATGGTTGGTATTTTATAAAAAGCCTATGCTCATAAAAAAATACCTATACAAGTTTATGCAACAATCCTAGAGCCATAATGCCCTTAAAAAGCGGCTTATGGCTTTTTGTTTTTAACTTTACTGCTTTGGATACTTTCAACTATTATATCAAAAGTTTTATCTACCATAATATTATTATCAAACTTTTCAACAACGGTTTGATATCCCGCTTCCCCATACCTTTTCCTCTCTTCAGGGCTGGAAAGCAACTTCAATATCGCCTCCGCAATCTGCCAGCTGTCCCCAGGCTCTACTAAATAGCCATTTACCCCATGTTCTATAATTTCCGGAATCCCCCCTGTGTTTGAGGCAATAACCGGCTTGCCGCTGACCATCGCCTCTAACACAGCTATGCCCAATCCTTCAGACAGGCTAGGCAAGACAAAAATGTCAAAAGCCCTATAACAATACCATACATATTCTATATATCCTGTAAATATAATATAATTCTCACAATTAATTTCTTTTGCTAATTTTTTCAACTTCCCATCCTCGGGCCCATCGCCCACTATCATAAATTTGACATTGCTATGCTTTTCCAGTACTTTCGGTACAGCGCGTATTAAAAAATCGATTCCCTTAGAAGGAATTAATCTAGCAACAGTGCCCACTAATATATCGTTGCTGCTTATTCCCCATTCTTTTCTTATATCAAGCTGTTTTTCCTGCAGCTTTGGCAGATCAATCCCGTTGTATATTACTTTAATCTTGTTCTCTGGGATATTAAGCATTTTTCTCTCATAGCTTTGCAATGCCCGGGACACGGTTATTATAGCATGGGTTTTTTTCGCCAATATTTTTTCCAAGCCTATAGCCACATTTTTTTTAATCCTGCCGGCGGAACTAGGTAAAAAATTATGTACCGTATATAGGCAAGGCCGCCCTGTTATCCATCCCGCTATCCTTCCTATAAATCCCGCCTTAAATCCATGGCAATGAACAACATCTATATCTTTATTCCTTATTATATCTACCACTTTTGCTATTGCTGCTAAATCTTTAGCTGGATTTAACTCCCCCTCTAAGGGGAATGGAATTAGATCAATGCCTGTTTCTCTTAAATCTTCCATATCCCCTTCCCCAAAGTTACACAATGCTACGACTTCCAATCCCCTTATCTTCAAACCTTTGACTAAGCTGATATAGTGCTTTTTCATCCCCCCTTCTGCCCGCCTAATTAGCTCAAGTATTCGAAATCTTCGGTATCTCTCCATAGCTGAGCTCCCCTCTGGCAAGCTTTTGTTCTACTTTTTCCATAATCAATAGGATAAGGGAAGGAGCTATAAATATCATGCAGGTTGCTGCAGCGACTATGCCAGAATCATTAGCAACTAACGCCGCAATACTTCCTATAGTGCCGCCGATAAATCCTTTAAATAAAACTGGATGTTGGCTGAAGGTATCCTTAAAAATGCCCACGGGCCTGTAAAATAATATTACCATGGATACTATTGAAATAAGAAATACCCGGGTCCATATAGTATACCTAAATAGACGAATATTCATGGATATTTTTCTTTCAAATATATTTAATAGCTCTTTCACACCATTTTGTTTTATAAGCCCTACCGTCTGCCCCATATGGGTCTGGCTATCTAACGCTTGGAAAGAATCCAGCACAAAAATTCCTACTAATAGGATTAGCAGTGCTGCTGTAATTGCAGCTAGATGGCGCAGTTTAACTTTATATCCACGAAGCAATAGTACAGAAAAACTAAAAGCAAATAAAGCAGCAATAGTACCACCTACATTAACGCCTAAATAGGGTGCCCCAAGGGTATACAATATAATAGCCCAACCTGCAAATACTATAAAGTCCGGCCGAATGAACCGATAAGATCTGACCTTCTCTATAATTCCCGCTCCCCCGGTGCACGCAGCCCCTATCAATACACCCATGTATTCATTTCCTATGCCATAAAAACGGGCTGCAGCAATCACATCATAGCCAAGGGGAGACCATTGTATTAAATTTGTACCGCTCCACTGATCTAACACCAGGGAAATAGCAGTAGCACAGGAAATAACTGTAATCCTATCCTTGGTATTGGGAAAGACCCAGCAAACTAAAGCTGTAAGTGCCAATGCAATAATTAAAGCAATAAAGCCGCTTATATATGCAGAAGATTGATGAAAAAGTGGTAAAATCAAAAACGCCAAGGGCACTAACATGGCAAATATAAGCAGCATCCTGCTTATATACAAATAACTTCTATTTAATATTAGCTGTCCTAGGCTTAATATTAAAATAGCCATAAATATGTAAACATAGCTTCTAAGCAAAAATCCCCTCTGATTAAATATCTCGACCAATCGCTCATTTAAATCGATTAGCTCTTTAACCCCTCCTCGCTGATCCGTGGAAAATGCAGGGGCTCCTCCCTGCCCTGGCATATTGCTAGCCCCTACAAATCTCAATATGGTGGCCCCAATGTCCAAATTCGTTACAATACCTATGCGGTGAGTAGAACCGGAGGATAGATAACCTCTTTCGTATCCTTTTCCCGCTATAATTATTGGAGCAAGCCTATTGTTTCTCGATAATTCCCTGGCAGGTCCCAAAGGGCTAAGCAGTATGATAAGGTCTTTGTCCTTGCGGAAATATTTTAAGATCTTGCCTATCATTGCATCCCCATCTTCAATAGCCCTCTGCCGATAGTCTTCCAGTAGATAATCCATCACATAATTTTTGCTATCCTCTACCCTGGAAGTATCCCCCAGCTGGACTGCAATCACATCCGCCTGCTGCCACAGCCTGTCGAATACCTCTTCCATCCTTTTGTAATTTGTTCTTACCCCCAAGGGAGAGCTGCTATCGTGCATTAAAATATCCTCATCTATTTCCCCCATAGGGACAATGCCCCTATCATCCATCATCATAGATACCAGATATCTCTTAATGTTATAGCCCGGTTCTCCTAACTTGGGTGTATCGCAATTTCCAATCACCGCTACTTTGAGCCCAGCCTCTTTTAGCGCCGTTCCCAAAGCGCCGATTGATACCGTATACTTGTGTTTAGCATTATTTCGGTGAAGCTGTGCAATTGATAAATTAGCAATAGAGCCTGGCTCCATAGTATGGCCGGTTCTCTGCTTATATATTTCCTCTGTACTCCCCCCTTCAAAGCTTTCACCATGGGGGAAAGCCATTTGGGAACCAGATGCCCCCACTGCCCTAGCCCCTGCACCTAAGGTCGTATATGCATTAATCTGAGACAGAGACCCTCCAGTGTTTGTGGTCATAAGCCCAATGCCGCCCATCTCCACCAGTGTATCTATCGCCGGAGTTTCGGCCTTTTCTATATCATGCCAACTAATCCTATCCATAATAATAAGGATAACTTTGCCCCTATCTTGAGCAAAAACTTGGAAAGGCGTGAGCAAATATGCAAGAGATAATAAACAAAGTAGACAGATAACTTTTTTTCTCAAATCATTCCCTCCACTTGCCCTATTTTACCAATACAATTAACAGCTTTCCTGACCTATATTTTTACCAAATAATGAAAAATTAAAAGCATCGAATTCAAAGATTCGATGCTTTTTGCTCTTGAGGCAATTCCTGCTCCTGGGGCAACTCCTGGTTTTGAGATTCTTCCGGAAGCTGTTCCTGATTTGGCGCATCTTCCGAAGGCGGCTCCTGGTTTGGCGGTGGCTCCTCTACAGGCTCTTCCTGTTTAGGATCTTCCTGCTTTGGAGGCTTCTCTTGTTTTGGCGGTGGTTGCGGCTTGTTATTTTGTTCATTTTTGCGCTGCTCACAAGAGCTGAAAACCTTCCTCCCATAA
Organism: uncultured Bacillota bacterium; assembly: GCA_937960725.1. Classification (GTDB taxonomy): domain Bacteria; phylum Bacillota; class Clostridia; order Caldicoprobacterales; family UBA3941; genus CALGOY01. Next base: position 454 of record CALGOY010000199.1, on the reverse strand, counting down.
TCCATCAGATTAGCTACAGCCTCCTCTATTGCTTGAACATCCTTGCTTGCAATGCTTTTCTGTACTCTGTTTATCCTATTTTGAAGACCAGCCTCTTCATCTTTTAATAGATAAGCTCTATTCGATTTAATATTATTGGTAATCTCCGCAATTGCCGCCCTGGCATTTTCTATAGCATTACATCTCTCGATAGCTAATGGGAGAATTATATCATTTTGTCTATAAAGCTCCTGAATTCCTTTATATATTCCTTCCACATCTTCCCTATCAATAGCGTTCTTTATCAAGCGGATACTATCCTCTAGCTTTGCTCTCTCACTATCTTTTATTACCTCACTATAGGATGACAGAGTTCCTTCGCCAATCTTTATAGCCGAGCGTCCCTTTTGAATAGCTTCCGCCAAAGCTTTCTGCTGCTTTTCCGCCTGCTCTTTGAGGTATTTAAGATCCAGCG
>CALGOY010000198.1 GCA_937960725.1 uncultured Bacillota bacterium | reverse complement strand
ATATATATATTTTTAACCATATTTATCCTTTTTATACTATTCTGAAAAATATCGTGGTAAAAATTATAATAAAAATAGCAGCATTGTATCAATATATCCCTAATGCTGCTTCCAAATATAATTATCTTATTGTTATCAAATACTTCTATCAAATACTTCTCTATTTCTTAGGCATAATGATAACCGTCACTTCCCCCAAATCTATCTTATCGCCAACATCTTCTACATCCCCTATACGGGATAACTCCTTATAAAGAACTTCTTTTTGCTTTGGATCAGTTATTTTCAATACTACAGAATTTTCATCGCTTCTTACTAGCTCAATCCCGTTATTTACAGCCATCATTTTCAAAGTAGAAGGCGTAACACATACATCCTGGGTCTTCAACTGCACACGATTTGTCTCAATTTTGCCGCTTCTTTCCTCAATAGTTTCATTAGATGCAGTATCTACACTGCTATCACTTAAAATCCTATCATGGACTTCAGCCTTTTCCTGTATACCGCCTTCTTCTTCAAAACTGTCTTTCTGGCTGCTCGTTGCGTCTTCTGAAGCATCAGGGGCCGAGGCTATGCTAAAACTTGAATCCTGCACCGCTTGATCCGATGTGGACTCTATCTCCATCCTCTCTTCTTTAGCTTGCCTATCTCCCCACAAGGCTACCTTGTTTAGCGCTTTAACTGAAAATAACAGTACAAAAATAGCAGCTACTGCCCCAATCCATCTCATCCATCTTGCAGACTTAGCATCATCCTTAGGCAGTTGTTCAAATGATTTTGTCTCTTCTACTAACCTCGAATGCAATCTTTCATGGAAACCCTCCGGCAGTGGCTCTTCTTCCATATTTCTCAATAGAAAGACCATATTTTTATATTCCTTTAGCTCCCTGCGACAGTTTTCACAGCTTTCCATGTGTTGAATGAAGCGCTTTTGCTCCTGTTGGTCTAAAATTCCGTCAATCCATAAACTCATCGACTCCCTAAACTGTCTGCAATCCATTTACTCCACCCCCTTCGAATTATGGAATAAACCGCGAGCTGCTAGAGCATCTCTTAGGGCGGCTCTGCCGCGACTTATATGGGATTTTACCGTTCCTAAAGGTATATTTAGAATCTCTGCAATTTCATCATAGCTATAATTTTGAATATCCCGCAAAATCACAGCAGCTTTATACTCTGGTCTCAGTGCGGAAATACACTCACATACTAGTTCGTATTCTTCCCTGCTTACAACTCTATCTTCCGGCAGCGGTTCCCCAGATGGCAGATCTATCTGCTTTTCTCCCTCATCATTTGGGGTCAGGGAGACCGCTACCACTTTTTTCTTTCTATATTTATCAATACATGTATTATATGCTATTCTATAAATCCATGTGGAGAAACTGCTTTTTCCTTTAAAAGAGTTTAAATTCTTATACACCTTAATAAAAATCTCCTGGGAAAGATCTTCTGCATCCTCCCGGTTGTTCGTCATGCGATAACAATAGTTGTATATTCGTTTCTCGTGCTGAAGGATTAGCTGCTCAAAGGCTTCCAAGTTACCTGCCTTGGCCTCCTCTATGAGCCGGGCTTCCTCATTCATAAGAATCCTCCCCTACAATTTTGCATCGTAATATACACTTCGATACATTATACCATAAATAATTAACCAAAAGTTACATTGCGCAGTAGTATAACTGATTTTTAATACTTTTTTTAAATAATATTAATCTTTAATTCATAAGGCATAGAATATTTAATTATACAAATCTCCTAACTCTCTGGTATAATTAGTATATTAGATATGGCCCGATGTGTATCTATAATAGCAGCTAGAATGATAAAGGAAGGGGTTGGTGTAGTTGGGTACATATCATAAAAAGTGCGATGTACTCATATTTTCAGCAGATTTCGGTACAGGCCATCATCAAGTATCTAGCGCATTAAAGACTGCAATAGAGCAAAGACGCCCTTCTTGGAAGGTTGATATATATAATTTCTTCAACTATATAGATCCACTGTTGGACCGGGTTCTGAAGTTTGGATATCTGCAGATGATTAAGCATTTTTCATACGGCTATGAATGGTTTTACGAAACTACCCGGGATATAGAGCCCGATAGCAAATGGCAGCGGTTTCTCAACGGAATGGGTCAATATAAGCTGCTGAACTTGATAAAAAAATGTTCTCCGAAAGTCATTATATGCACCTTTCCTACTCCGGCCGGGGTGGTTTCCCAGCTAAAGAGGAAGGGTAAAATCGATATTCCCCTAGTTACCGTCATCACCGACGTTACAGTACACAGCCAATGGATTCATCCCAACGTAGACGCTTATATTGTTGCAGCTGAAACGGTGAAGGAGCGCCTAATAGAAAGGGGCATCCCCCAAGATAAGATATTTGCATTGGGCATTCCCCTAAGACCCCAATTTGAACGGACCATCATAGACCCTAGAATTTGGAAAGAATACAACCTCGACCCCAATCGATTTACCCTCCTCATCATGGGAGGCGGAAAAGGGCTCATGCCGGGAATTGACACTATCTGTTCTAAACTAAGCCAGCTGTCGTTGCCCCTGCAGGTAGTTGTCATCACAGGAACTAATAAACTATTAGCGAAAAAGCTGGAGACCATATCGGAGTCCTCTAACATCCCCATCCATGTCCTGGGATATGTGGAGGATGTGGCCTCCTTGATGAAAATATCGCAGCTTTTGCTAAGCAAAGCCGGAGGAGTAACTGTATTTGAAGCCCTCGCTTCAGAGCTTCCCATGCTCCTATACAAACCCCTTCCAGGCCATGAGATGTGCAATGTGGAATATCTTATTGAAAATAAAACTGCTTTTATAGCCAACGACGAAGATGAAGCTGTAGATCACATTAAAAAGGTTTTAGAGAATCCATCAATCCTAAAGCCCATGGTTAAGGCTATCCGCTCTATTTCAAAGCCCTTCGCATCCAGGGATGCAGCCCGTGTAATCATAGCTCTAGCTGAAGATAAAGAAGCTGAAAACAAAGAGCTGGATATAGAAGAACATCTATATGCCTGAGCTTATCAACCTATTTGTAAAGGAAGTGTAACAAGTTTATGTGGTGGATAATATTAGCAGTTTTAGCAGTCGTTTTTATGGGATACTGCTTAATTCCCAGCTATTTAGCCCGCAATCATTCAAAGAAAGTTATTCGGAAGGGGCCTCCAAATAAAAAATGGATCGCCCTCACCTTCGACGACGGCCCCAATCCCGAATACACCCCAAAGCTTTTAGATATTCTGAAAAAATACGATATCCCCGCCACATTCTTTTTGATAGGCAAATTTGCAGCCCATAATCCCCAGCTGGTAAAAAGAATGCAGGCGGAAGGCCATAGCGTAGGATGCCATTCTTACTTTCACCACCACGCCTGGCTCATGCCTCCCTTTATTTCGTATTTGGACATGATGCGAACCTATAAAACAATCGAAAAAATATTGGGACATGCTCCCAAATGGTACCGCCCCCCTTGGGGTACGTTTAACCTGTTTTCCCTTATCTGGGCAAAAAAACTAAACTTGTTCCCTGCCTACTGGTCTATAGAGGCCCAGGACTGGGCAGCCAAGACCACCGTAGAACATATAAGAAATACAGTCGTATCCAAAGCACAGCCCGGCTCCATCATCGTGCTTCATGATAACCGCGGGGCGGAGGGAGCTCCTGAAAAAACCATAGAAGCCCTGCCTTATATTATCGAAACCCTTCAGAAGGAAGGCTATAAGTTCGTTACTTTAGATGACATGAAAGGGGTAATAATATGCTCAGAATGATATTAAGGCCCTTGGTCAACTTATGGGAAAAATTCTTTTCTTGGAAAGAAAATATTAAAATAGTCGAAAACTCGCCCTATGGCCTTATCCGCATAGCCTTCCACCCTTACAGCGGAGATCCTATTCCTCTATCGGAGGGGGTGGAAATAAAAAATGGAGCTTATGTAGCAGAACTACATATCTCCAACCTCACCCTGGCCAAGGGCAAAGTGGGGGATGTGA
>CALGOY010000197.1 GCA_937960725.1 uncultured Bacillota bacterium | reverse complement strand
CTCCCGCGGCTTTATATAGCTCTTGAGCTCGTTCAAACGATTTTTGTATCCCTTCTATTGGGAAAATATCATCTTCTCTACCAGCTACGATTACCAATGGCCGCGGTGCTATCAATCCTGCCAAGTCTCCCATTTCAAAATATTTATATATTCCGGGTATATAATTACAGCTACAGTGATGTATTGTTCCTATTGAATCTACATAGGTACATACGGCACAAGAGGGCATAGCGATAGATATCCTCTCATCCAGGCAAGCAGCATAATAGGTTACAGTACCTCCTCCTGAATTTCCCAAGCAGCCTATCCTGCTTGCATCTATTTCTGGAAAATGTTCTTCTATAACATCAATAGCTCTGGAAACATCCCATACCCTTTCCCCGACTGTAGTTCGTCCAAGAAGTAGAGCTGACATAGTTGACTGATAACAATCGGGTCCTTCAGGAGTGCCACCCCGCTCTCCAAAACATCTTTGCTCGATAGCCAAAGCTGCATAACCCTCTCTAACAGCCTGAATAGCAAAATCCTGTTCCTCTTCTACAATGGTCTTCTCATCCCCCGGAAATTTAGCTCTCCCAAGGGAAATATGCATTCCTGTATAATGCCCTTGAAGGCATATAACCAGTGGATATGGACCTTCACCTGACTTAGGGATTAGAAGATGGCAGGGTACATCTACATTTCCTTCGCTGGTGAATATAAATCTCTTTTCTACAAATTCTTCCGTTTCCTTTTCATATTCTATTCTGACATTAGGCTCTGTTTTAACCAGTGGAAGTCCTAATAACTTTTCCAAAGTATTTCGAGCTTTTTCTTGCCAAGCCTTAAAATCTTCTCCCTGTTTGTATGCTAACTGAGGCGAAATATTCCTCATAAGCTCCTCATGCCATTTTTGTGGATCAAAATACCCCATATTTCATACCCCTCACATTTGTTGTAGACAAGGGATCCGATACATGGAATGTGATCCCTTGTCTCATGTGGAATTATCTAGTTTAGAATTAAAGTATTACACCATCTTTGAATATGGCTATTTCTCGGAAATCATTGAGTTCGTTTTTAGTCCGTTCTTTACCAGAAGCTACATCTATGACATAATTGAAAAACTCTACTTTTAAATCCTCCATCGTTTTACCTTCAACCAATTGTCCAGCATTGAAGTCAATCCAATTTTTCTTCTTCACTGCTAGAGCAGTATTAGTAGAAATTTTCACCGTGGGCACCGGTCCTCCTAGCGGAGTTCCCCTACCCGTAGTGAATAGGACTAATTGAGCCCCCGATGCTGCAAGAGCGGTTACAGCTACTATATCATTACCAGGACCTTTAAGCAAATTAAGCCCCTTCTCCTTGACCCTCTCCCCATAATCTAGCACGTCTACTACTGGACTTGTTCCACCTTTTTGGGTACAGCCCAGGGATTTATCTTCTAATGTAGTTATACCCCCCTCTTTATTTCCTGGGGAGGGATTTTCATAGATTACTTGACCGTGCCGTATATAATACTCTTTAAAGCCGTTGATCATATTCACACACTTATCGAATACTTCCTTAGAGATACAGCGATTCATCAATATAGTTTCTGCCCCAAACATCTCGGGAACCTCTGTAAGCAGGGTAGTACCTCCACAGGCAGTTAGCATATCGGAGAAAGCTCCTACTAAGGGATTAGCGGTAATCCCTGAAAATCCATCGGAACCTCCGCATTTTAACCCCACTACCAATTTGGATACGGGAACTGGCTCCCTCTCAAACTGTTCTGCATACTCTACCAGCTGAGCCAGTATAGCCAGCCCTTCCTCTATCTCATCTTCTACATCCTGAGTATTCATAAACTTTACCCTCTGGGGATTCCAATCCCCTATAACCTTTTGAAACTCCGGTATATTGTTGTTCTCGCAGCCAAGGCCTAACACCAATACAGCTCCAGCGTTAGGATGGTGGACTAAATCAGCCAATATCTTCTGAGTATATAGATGGTCATCCCCCAATTGAGAACAGCCATAGGGATGGGCAAAGTGGTAAACTCCGTCTATATTTCGGTCTGCAAACAGCTTATTAGCTTCCTTTGCAAGCTTTTCTGCTGTTTTATTAACGCAGCCTACTGTATTTATAATCCAAATTTCATTTCGCACACCTACTTGCCCATCCTCACGGACGTATCCTTGAAAAGTCTTGCTGCAAATATTCGTATCACAAGCATCTTTCCAAGCTTCATCAATATTCGGCTCATAAGTATATTCAAGCAGGCCTTCCAAATTGGTCTCTAGATTGTGGGAATGAACCCAAGCTCCCGGCTCAATGCTCTGTACCGCATGGCCGATGGGATATCCATACTTTATGACGTTGCTCCCCTGTTCGATGGAAACCAGGGCTACTTTATGCCCTGTATTAATCTCCTCTTTAATAGGGATACTTAGTTCCCCTACAGTCACAACATCCCCTGGATTAAGTTTTTCCAATGCAACAGCCACGTTGTCATCGGGATGGAGCTTGATTACCTTGCTTGCTGAACTCCTCATCTACCTATCCCCCTAATAAATCATTCTAATATTTTCTTTATTGCACTAGCGATTCCATTTTGTATAATATCGTCTAAATATCTAGTGACAGCATCTGTCATTCCTTCTAGCTTATTCAAGTCTTGATCCCAGAAATCTTCTCTACCTAGAGCTTTTTCTACGATAGCCCTTACATCTTTGTCAGCTTCGTACTCCTTCCATAGGGAAGCAAAAAATTCGATTATTTCTTTATTGTCCGATACCTGATAGGTATTTCCGCCGCGATTTCCTACCAGTAGTCCATCACTATCGATTTCAGTACCTCTGTAGAAAGCTAACAAAGCAGCAAGGGAGAATGTAAGGACCGTCGGAAGCTCTCCTTTTTGGTCGAGGTATTCTAAAAGTGATGGTAGTACTCTCACCTTCCATTTGGAAACAGAGTTAAGGGAGATACTTAAAAGCATATGGCGGATAAAAGGATTCGCAAACCGCTCAAATACGGCATCAGCAAACTCCTTCTTCTCATTTTCCGGCAAGTCTAAAACAGGAATAACTTCTTCAAAAATACCCTTTTTCATATATGCACTTATAACTGGATCTTCTACACACTCGCGGACAGTATCCTTCCCGTAGAGATAGGCAGCCAGTGCAGTCATAGTATGAGCTCCGTTTAATATTCTTACCTTCCGGGTTCGGTATGGAGTCATATCATCAGTCCACAGCACATTGAGCCCCGCCTTTGTAAATGGTAGCTCTTCTGCAAACCGCTTGTCCCCTTCTATTACCCACAGATGGAATATCTCACCGGTATCTACCAATTTATCTTCATAACCTAGCTGCTGGGTAATCTCCTCTATTTCATCTTTTGGATATCCTGTTACAATTCTATCCACCAGCGTGTTGAAGAAATAGTTATTCTCTTCTATCCATTCTTTAAACCCCGGCTCTAATCCCCATTCATCGGCATATCTTAATACGATTTCTTTAAGCTGCTCTCCGTTTCGATCGATTAGCTCACAGGGCAAGATTAACATTCCCTTATCGGCAGCCCCTTCAAAGTGCTTGTATCTCTCGTATAAAAACGCCGTTACCTTAGCCGGAAAAGATGTGGGACACTGATCTGTAGGTCTTTCTTCTTCTACATAGGCAATTCCCGCCTCAGTTGTGTTAGAAACGATAAACCTAAGGTCAGGATTGGTAGCACACTCAAGGAACTTGTCCCATTCTTTATAAGGATCTATACCCCGGCTTATGGATGTAACAACCCTTTTCTTCTCAACTATTTCTCCATTTTGGATTCCCCGGAGCATAAGTGTATAAAGTCCACCTTGTTCATTTAAAACTGGTATAAGTCCTTGGGGAATAGGCTGAACTACCACTACACTTCCATTAAACAGTTCTTTCTCATTTATTACATCTACCATCCAGTCTACAAAAGCACGAAGAAAGTTACCCTCCCCAAACTGAATAATCCTCTCTGGCATTTCACCAACTTTCCCAATTTCTACATCCTCAGGAAATTTAAATCCTTCTTCAAATAATTGCCTATTTAACCTTTTCATCTGTTATCCTCCTTTTTTATATATCCTTATATTAAATTTAATTCTTTCCGTTAGAAAATTAGCTACT
>CALGOY010000196.1 GCA_937960725.1 uncultured Bacillota bacterium | reverse complement strand
TCTTTTCCCTAGGGGTGGGTGGAGCTAGTTTTTCACCTGTTTGTAAATAGTGCTTAATCTCTCTAAATATCCAAGGATTTCCCTGAGCTCCCCTAGCTACCATAACAGCGTCACAGCCCGTCGTTTCAAACATAGCTTTTGCATCTTCAGGGGTAAATATATCCCCATTGCCAATAACAGGAATTTCTACTGCGCTTTTGACTCTTCCAATGATTTCCCAATCCGCTTTTCCACTATAGAACTGCTCCCTAGTCCTGCCATGGACAGTTACGGCACTAGCTCCCTCGTTCCAGGCTATTCTAGCAACTTCAACTGCATTGACAGATGAATCATCCCAGCCTTTTCGTATTTTAACTGTTACAGGCTTTTTAGATCTTTTTACGACTTCCCTTATTATGGCAGCCACTTTATCTAAATCCCTCAGTAGCGCACTGCCTTCTCCATTCTTTACGATTTTAGGAGCGGGGCAGCCCATATTTATATCGATCAAATCTATATCGGTATCGCTGATTCTTTCTGTTATATCACCCATAATTTTCGGATCTGATCCGAATATCTGTACTCCCACAGGATGTTCTAAAGGATGTATCTTTAAAAGCTCCTCTGTTTTTTCGCTACCATAGAAAAGCCCTTTTGAGCTGACCATCTCAGTATATACCATGCTGCAGCCCTGTTCTTTGCATAGCAGACGGAATGCTAGATCCGTTATTCCAGCCATCGGTGCCAAGAATATATTTCCAGCTACATTTAAGTTACCGATTTTTATCTCCCGTAAACTCACACTATCCTCTCCTTCATAAGCTAGGATTTCCAAATAGAGCTGCAAGTATATATAAAACTACCTAATCATACTAAAAGCCACAGAAACTGTGGCTTTTACTTGCATCGTCTTCTTATATTATTCTTGATTTTTAGTTTCATCAATTTGAATAGGATTAGTCATAATTATGCGATCAATCCTCCAGCGGCCGTTCTTCTTCATAACAACCAGCTTCTCCCCATTTTCCCATTGGGGAATAGCCAGGCTCTCCTCTTCGCTATCTTTAGGAGCAGCATTTATGTCTTTCACCACTTCCTCTATTACCACCTTCGCTACATCGTTCCACGGCCACACATTAATTTTCTTTATTTTTATACGCATATTATAATTTGTCACAATAAATGAAACGTATGGATTATCTGACAGCATGGAATCCTTTTCCAGATAGTCCTGAGTATAAAATTTGCTAAGGATGGTATAATCTCCTTCCTTTAGAATAACCTCAGCTCGCTGTGAAATTCCTTCTTTTACATTGACATATATGTTTGCATAATCATATCCCATAAAGGCAGCAAACATTATAAGTACAATTATTACAACTGCCGCCGTCAACTTTCTTATAAAATACAGCACAAAGCGCATAAAAATATTCAAAAAGTGGCCCCCCCTACCTTTATCTATCTCTGTTGAATCATAAATACCAAACTCTGTTTATCTTTGATAAACATATAAATGATATCATAAAAAGTAGGCTTTGTAAATTTCGAAAGTGACAAATTCTAAGACGGATTTATTGATTTCTTTCATATATGATCCTCAATCCCTCTAAAGTTAGAAGCTCATTGGTCTCATCAACCATCTCCGACTCTTCTGCTATCATTTTTGCTAAACCACCGGTAGCAATTACTTTGGCATTGGGCGCACCAAGCTCCTGTTTTATCTTCCTAACAATATAATCAACTTGACCGACATAGCCATAGATTATCCCTGCCTGCATGCTGGATACGGTATTTTTGCAAATTACCTGAGGAGGTTTAACCAGCTCTACCCTTGGTAGTTTAGCTGCATGCTCAAACAGGGCATCTGTAGATATCCTAATCCCAGGAGCAATACATCCTCCTAGGTATTCGCCTTTGTCGGATATTACACAGTAAGTAGTGGCTGTCCCAAAATCTATTATAATGAGAGGGCCTCCATATATTTCATAGCCAGCAACGGCGTTAACAATCCTATCCGCCCCTACTTCTTTTGGATTGTCATAGCGTATATTAATTCCCGTTTTAATTCCAGGCCCTACTACTAACGGCTTTATTCCAAAATATTTTCTACACATAAGCTCCAGTGAATACATTTTGTTGGGAACTACAGATGAGATTATGATCCCTGTTATATCCCTGTAGTCTAGTTTGGCGTGTTTAAACAAGTTCAAAAGCATAATTCCGTACTCATCTTCCGAATTGTCTTTACTGGATGACAATCTCCAATGAGTAAGCAGCTGCCTACCTTTAAATACTCCTAAAACTATATTTGTATTGCCTACATCAATAGCTAATATCATTTAATTCACCCCTACTAATGTAATTATGGGCAGGATTATCCTGCCCATTTTGTCCTTTAAAAAGCTTTTTTATAAAGCTTGCTTAATGCCTGCACTACTGCTGTCACTACTAAAACCGCTACAATTATCTCCGGAACTCCATTGGGAATTGCAACCCCATATATTATAAATTTTCCAACTGTAGACTGTTCTATTCCGAGCAGATTAGCATATTCCGCTGCATGGCGGATATAGATCATGCCTAATACCCCTACTGTATTAGTAATAGTTCCCACAGCTGCTGCAGCCATGGAGGGCAAGAGCATCCTCCGCCCATTTAGCGTTTTTGTTGTCATAAGCTTTTTTAGTCCCCAATACGCGTAATAGGAAGTTACTCCTATAAATAAACGGGGAACGACAGCCACCAAAGGATCTAGAAAAACTACCTGCACGGGGCTAGTAGGCATTACATAGGCCTGAAACATACTAAATGCCCCGAAGATAAGTCCAATCAGCATTCCAACGACTGGTCCTTCTATTATAGCGCCTATAATTACTGGTATATGCATGATGGTGGCTTTAGTAGGCCCTATAGGAATAAAGCCTAATGGTGTAAGACCAAGTATAATGGAAATTGCACCCAACATTCCGACAACAGCTAATCTCCGCGTAGCTATTCTCATTTTTTCACCTCCGTTCAAGTTCTATTACTAGATACCTGACGGCACCAACATATTGAATCATATGATCCCGCATTTGGAAGGATCTCATACACATAGGTAGGTCTAGCTCTAAAAGGATACTAGCCTACTTAGTGTATGATACGTTATTTTACCAAATCACAGTGAACACCACAAGTATTTTTAAGCAAAATCATATGCTTTTTATACCGCTTCAAGAAATTTATACTGCGCCCGATACAGGTTGTAATAAACTCCCTTTTTGCGCACCAGTTCATCGTGGGTACCGCATTCTACAATAGTTCCTTTATCTATGACCATAATTCTGTCAGCATTCCTGATAGTGGATAGCCTATGGGCTATCACAAAAGAGGTTCTTCCCTCTAGGAGCTTCTCCAAGCCTTTCTGTACCAAAAGCTCGGTTTTTGTATCTATACTGGAAGTAGCTTCGTCTAATATCAAAATCTTAGGATCCGCTAGAAGAGCCCTGGCAAAGGATATTAACTGTTTCTGTCCCTGAGATAGCCTTGATCCCCGCTCCCTAACCTCCGTATAGTATCCGTTTTCCATCTCCCTAATAAATTCATCTGCATGAACAGCGCGAGCCGCTTCTATGACCTCTTCATCTGTAGCATCAAGCCTGCCGTATCGTATATTATCCATAATAGTTCCTGAAAAGATAAAGCTATCCTGCAGCATAACTCCCATCTGACTTCGCAGGGAATTGAGGGTAACATTCTTAATATCGATGCCATCAATCAGAACTCTACCGGATACAGGGTCATAGAATCTGCTTATCAAATTTACGATCGTGCTCTTTCCTGCTCCAGTAGGTCCTACCAATGCAATAGTTTCCCCAGGCTCTACCACAAAACTAACATCTTTAAGCACTGGTTTGTCAGGCTCATACTTGAAATTAACATTTTCAAA
>CALGOY010000195.1 GCA_937960725.1 uncultured Bacillota bacterium | reverse complement strand
AATCATTTGAAAAATTTCTAACTTGTTGACCTACTTTTCCCAACGGATTTAGGTACGATATATTTTGAGGTATAAAGGCAATCTCCTTTCCCCTCAATTTGTATAGTAGATTGTCGTCAACTACTCTGCCATTATAAATTATTTCACCGCTACATATTGCATTTCTGGGCAATAATCCTAAAATTGAGTGAGCTAATACGCTTTTCCCGCTTCCACTGGCACCTACGATAGCAAGTATCTCACCGGGATAAGCTTTTAAAGATAAGTCCTTTATAGCTACACTTCGGTGATTATTCATTTTAAAATAAACAGACAAATTATTAATCTCTAGTAACGGTTTTTTCATAATATCCTTCCATTTCATGTACTAATTTCTAATAAAATGGGGATTTAGCATAAGGGATAAGTTTTCTCCTAATTTGTTTATAAGCAGTACTAAAAGTATTAAAGCAAGACCTGGGAAAAAGGCTAGGTGCCATAGGCCATTTACTAGGTATCTCATGCTTTCGGAAAGAATAATTCCAATTGAAGGGCTTTCAGGCGGCAAACCGAATCCTAAGAAAGTAACTGATGCCTCATGTAATATTGCATGGGGAAAAGTTAATACAAGTCCGACCATATATTGCGGAAAAACTATAGGGATCATGTGGTTTTTAAATATATACCAATTGCTTTTCCCAAATTTTTTTGAAATTAATACATATTGTTCGTTTCTAACTTGTATTATTTCGCTTCTTACTATGCGGGCAAGAGAAGGCCAATGGGTTAGCGTAATGCCAACTATCAACCCTTTCATGCCTCTTCCAGCTAATACAGATATTAATATAATCAAAACTAGATGGGGGATTCCCATTACCAAATCGATAGCTATCCGTAAAATATCATCTATCCACTTGGGCATAGTTGCCGCTAATCCCCCTATTATTAACGCAATGATAGAGCTAAAAAAAGAAGATATAAAGCCGATTACGATGCTTTTTTGCAATCCTTTAACCGTTCTTAAGAACATATCCCTACCCAGCCAGTCTGTACCAAATGGATGTCTTAGAGAAGGAAGCTGATTTTTTCTAGTAAACTCAACGGAAAGCATTTCATCTGTTATAAAAGAAGCAAAAATCATGATAAATAATATTAAACATGAAGTAAATAGCAGGATAATTCTATCTTTATTATTCCTAATCAATTTATGTACCCTCCTGTTGTAGCATAGGGTTTATTATTAAGTGAAGGAGATCTGCTATAAAATTGCCCACAAAGACAAATATGGAAACAACAATTGTAATACCTAATAGCAAAGGTATATCTCCACCTAGTCCAGCATCAACGATAGTAGAGCCAAGACCAGGATAAGAAAATACATTTTCTGCTAAAATATTTCGCTAAATGAACCAAAATGAACAGTTATAGCAGGAAGGACGGTGTTTTTTATTACATGATTTTTTATAATTGATTTTTCGCTATTTCCTCTGGCCTTTGCAAATAAAACATAATCGCTTTCTAAAACTTCGATAACTTTGCTTCGCGTATGCAAAGCTATGTTTGGCATATTAACCAAAGTGAGAGTAATTGTTGGTAAAACTGCGTGATATATTCTATCTAAAATGCTTACATCATCTATGTTAGTACCAATTGGCATACTAAAACCTATGGGGAAAAGCCCTAACTTTAAACAGAATATTATCAACATAAGTATACCAACCCAGAAATTAGGTGTTGCGGCAAGTACTATAAATATAGATTTTAGGATTCGTTCGCCAATAGAATTTCGGAATCTGGCCATATATAAACCTGCTAAATATCCCAAAAACCCTGTCATAATAAAGCTGGGTATCATTAAAAATAAAGAACTTTTCGCCCTTTCAACAATTACATCTAAGACATTTCTTCTAAATATTATTGATCGGCCCAAATCGCCGCGGAGAAAATTAGACGACCACTTTATACATCTTTCAATTTTTGTATCGTTTAAGCCCCAATATTCCCTTATGGCTTCCCTTTGTTCTTCCGTTATAGCCTCGGTGCCGACATATTCGCGGATGGGATCAATCGGAGAATTCACTACTAATATAAACGTAACTATGCAAGTTAAGATTATGAGTATAAGCATTTTTATAAAATTTCTTGTTATATAACTAATAATCTTCATTTCACCCATTTCCATTCCTCTAAATTTGAAAGTAGGGGCCATGCGTGGCCGTGGGGATGGATTTTCTGCTCTCCTATATTCAAGCCTTCTCTTATATAGTATAAATGGTCGATATTTACCAGCCAAACCCATGGGGCATCACCCAATGTAGATGTCCCAGTAGTTCCATCCCACTGCACTTTTTTCCAAATTTCATTAGCTCTATCTAAATCAGGCATCCTCAGGGCTTCTTCCAGGTATCGGTCTACAATTGGATTTTCGTAATTTTGAGGATTATAATAATTTGATTTTCCTTTGTTGCTGCTATGATATAGAAGATAGGTTTCCATGGGGTTTTGATCCCCCCAGCCCATCAATACAGCATCCCTGAACATTCTTTTATCAATTTCATCCCAGCTTAGCCCTTCGACTGAAATTGATATGCCCAGATTTTTTGCCTGTTCAGAAACAGCCAAAGCCAGGCCTTGTCTTACGGAATCTCCTGCAGGGTAAATAAGATTAAATTCTGCTTTGAGGTCTCCTTTTCTTCTAATTCCATCTTCATTTGACAGCAGCCAACCTGCTTCCTCCAATATCTGTTTAGCCTTTTCTATATCATATTCTACTACTGATTTTTCATTAAACCAGGGCATACCATCTGCTTCCGTGTATGCCGGTCTGCCATAGCCATTTAAAACTTCATCTACCAGCCTTTCCCGATTAATTCCATAGGACAGTGCTTTTCTTATGGCAATATCGGATGTGACGTTATTGCCTATTGGATAACCTTCTTCTGTAGTTTTTCCTTCGTCGGGTACTACTGGAAGGGTAATGCCTCTATTATCTATAGTTTGAGCTCTATATAGGACCATTCCTTCTATCTCATCGGTTGCTAAACTAGGTACAGTCATTGCCACATCTAGTTGGCCTGCTTTTGCAGCAAGCAGTGCTGCATCTTCACTCATAAATAGTATAACTACTCTCTTTATTTCCGGAACAGTCCCGTAATAATCTTCATTAGCCTCTAGAATTAGCTGTTGCCCTTTATCCCATTGTACAAATTTAAAAGGGCCGCTTCCAATAGGGTGGTCACCGTAGCTTTCAGAATAGGCATGTTCTGGAACGATGCCGGTCTTTGCTATGCTATAAATAATGGTAGACTGCGGCTCCTTTAGCTTTATTTCCACCGTATGGGAATCTACAGCAGTAATTGAATCTAGCACTGTAAAATCAACTATAGAGGCACTTTCCTTTGCTTTATTAAAAGTAAATACAACATCGTCAGCTGTAACTTGCTCTCCATCTGTAAAGTAGGCATCCTTTCTTAAATAAAAAGTTAAGGTGAGCCCATCATCACTGATTGTATATTCCTCAGCTAGATCCCCTACAATCTCCATATCTGCATTAGTCTTCACAAGAGTGCTTTGAATTAAAGGGCTACCATATCTGCCCCAACCTAAAATTGGGTCAAAACCGCCGTCGGGTTCAGAGCCAATAGCCATCGTTAAAGTATCTTTAGCATCCGTTGTTCTATTATGCAAGTTGTTGTCAATTGCATCTTTACCCTTAGTACAGCCCACTAGAATGGCAATCACTATAAGGCCTAACAGCGCTAATGTTATATAATTCTTTATCAAGAGCTATCCCCCTTTAATTTAATCTCTGATAAAAAACAAAAAAACCATAGAGGCACCACTCTTTCTAAGCGGTTTAAACCTTCATGGTTTTATTACAAAGTATTATATTAAATATTTCAAAAAAAACTTCCTGGTTTTAATTAACGCCATCGTTAAATATACCATGTTCTGTTATATATTGTCAAGGCTTTAAAAGGGTTCACTATTTAGGAGGGGATATTTATAGATCCCCTCCATTTAATATATATTAGACTTATCCTTTTTATTCCTGCGTTTAAATAATATTCCAAGGGTGTTTGGCCCACAGTGAGCTGAAATTGTACAGCCTGCTTTAGTTTCGATTATCTCGTCAAAATGGGCATATTGACGGATCGCTTCTTTTACTTTTTCTACGGTTTCTTCTGAACACTTTGGATGAGTAATGAATATTCTACTATAGTCAATATCCTCTTTATCAACCAGCTTATCCTTAACATAATTTTGAAGACAGCGTTCAAAGCTTCCCCTATATTTTTTCCCTACTATCATTTTTCCTTCTACAACTTCAATACACGGTTTGATTCTCAAGAATTTTGCGCCAATGGCTTCAAGTCCTGAACATCGTCCGCCTTTATGGAGATAATCCAGGCGATCAATTACAAAGCTGGCATCAATTCGAGGAATCAATTCCTCTAAATTTTTACATATTTCTTCCGGCCCTAATCCCCTTTGTGCCATGGTGGCAGCTTCATAAACTATGTGTCCGCTTCCAGTAGAAAGGTTGCGTGAGTCTACCACATAAACATTTTTAAAATCCTGGGCCGCCAAACAAGCATTTTGATAGCTAGAAGAAAACTCTGATCCTAAGGAAACATGAATAACCGCTTCATACTTCGATGAATATTCTTCAAATAAATTTTTATACTCGTATATGTTTACAGCCGCAGTTTTACATGTTTTTCCTTGTTCATCTACATATTTAAAGATATCTTCAGGCGTTATATCTACACCATCACTAAATTCTTCTCCATCGACGAGAACATGAAGCGGCACTAATGTTATATCTAAATCTTTTAATATTTGGGGAGAAAGATCACAAGTACTATCTGCAGTCACTTTTACCATAGTCCATATTTCCTTTCTATAAATTTTTTATTAAAAATTTATATTACTAAGTATACCATATTAACCATATATAAGTAATTAGACAGATAACAATTTGTGTAAAAATTTTATAATATAGTAAAAGTGACCTGCATACTTTATTAATTTTAAACTAGAAGCAATCCATCTAAGTCTAAAATTTTGATTTTCTTTTTAGTTAACTGCACTATATATCCCGCATCTTCAAGCTCAGCCAGCTTCCGGCTTAAAGTTTCAGGGGTAGTTCCCAGATAAGAAGCTAAATCTTTTTTGCTCATGGGGAGAGTAATCTCATCCGATAGCTCCTTATCTGCAAACTCAGCCAGAAAAAGTGCCAATCTCGTTTCAACCTTTTCAGTAGCGAAGCGGGTCGCCTGCTTTTCAGAGCTTTCAAGCCTTTTGGCAAGCACAGACAAAATCTTAAGTGAAATAGAGGGGAATCTAATTAATAATTTTTGTAGATCGGACCGGGTGATCATACAAATATTAGTATCTTCCATAGCTTCCGCGTATGCCTCGTGGATTGTTTCATTAAATAGGGCTAATTCTCCAGTAAAATCTCCTGGAAACAAAATGCGCACCAGCTGCTCTCTGCCAGATTCGGACAGGCGATAAATTTTAATTTTTCCTTTACTTACAATATAAAGAGCATTCGATTGATCCCCTGCCCTATAGATAATCTCGCCTTTTTTATATGATACTGATTTAACTACTTCCATAATTTCAGCCATTTGCCCAGCTTCTAAATGATTAAAAATAGGAACTAGAAAAATGCAGCTTTTTCCCTCCATTATATATACCTCCGCATAAACAGTTTGTAATCTAACTATATATTCTAACCTTTAAAGCCTATTAGTCTCATCGCATTAAATATAACCATTAAAATACTAGCTTCGTGGATAAACATCCCCGATGCTAAATGGATATTTCTAGTCAACACTCCTGCTAATAGGGCAAATACGACAGCAACGGCCAATAGCGTATTTTGCTTTACATTTCGAGTTGTTGCTTTAGCAAGAGCATAAGCATGGGATAGCTGTGAAAGCTTGTCAGCCATCAGAACCACGTCAGCTGTTTCCATAGATACATCAGTACCGCTTTCTCCCATGGCAAGTCCTATATCTGCTGTAGCAATGGCTGGAGCATCATTGATCCCATCCCCTGCCATAGCAACAGTATGGCCTTCTGATTTTAGCTTTTTAATAAATTCCACTTTGTCTTCCGGCAACAGTTCTGCGTAAAACTCATCTATACCTAGTTCATTTGCCACTTTTTCGGCAGTATGCCTATTATCCCCTGTTAACATAACTATTTTTTTAATTCCATTTTTGCGCAATTCTACTAAGGCTTCAAAGGCATCGCTGCGTATCTGATCAGCTATCGAAAATATGGCGGCAATCCTCCCATCTATAGCTGCAAATACCGCTGTATTTCCTGCCTTTTCTCGATTAACTGCATATTCATCAACATCCCTAGATATTTCGATATCTTTTGACTTCATCAACTTTCTATTTCCTACAATCAATTCATGTCCATCAAACTTTGCACAGATGCCATTGCCCTTAATTACCTCGCCTTCTATGGATTGTTCTGTTAAATCTATGCCTCTATTTTTTGCTTCTTTGATAATTGTCTGCCCCAGGTGATGTTCAGAAATAGTCTCTGCTTCGGCTACCAACTTTAATACTTGATTTACATCCCAATTATTAAAGGTTTTTATATCTGTTACCTCTGGTTTTCCCTTTGTCAAAGTGCCTGTTTTGTCAAACACCATAGCATCTACCTTAGATAGGATATCCATTACCTCTCCACCTTTGATTAATACGCCATTTCTAGCACCATTGCCAATTCCAGCAACGTTAGATACAGGAGCTCCGATGACTAAAGCACCGGGACAGGCAACAACCAAGAATGTTATAGAAAGGTGCAGATTTTTAGTAATAGCGTATACAATAACAGATAGTAATACAATAGCTGGTGTGTAAATATTTGAAAATTTATCTAAAAATCGTTCAGCTTTTGATTTTGTTTCCTGAGCTTCTTCCACTAGTTCAATAATTTTAGAAAAAGTAGTATCTTCTCCAACTTTTTCGGCTATAATTTCTATATATCCGTTGTCTACGATGGTACCGCTAAAAACCTTATCGTTTACCGTTTTTGAAACGGGAACCGATTCGCCTGTAATAGCAGCTTCGTTTATTGAAGCTTTACCATGTACTATGCTGCCATCGACTGGTATTTTTCCACCGGGTCTGATGATTACGCGATCTCCCACTTCTACCCCTTCTACCGGAATAGTAATATTTTTTCCCTGACGAAGAACAACTGCCTCTTGGGGAGCCATATCTATCAGTTTTTTTAAGGATGATCTGGTTTTTTCCAGGGTACGAGCTTCTAGATAAGATCCGAACAGAAAAAGGAATGTAACAACTGAAGATTCTGTATACTCTTTAATATATAGGGCTCCGACAACTGCAATGGTTACTAATAGCTCAATGCTAAATGTCCTCATCCTTAAAGCCTGAAAAGCATTGATTACAATTGGCACGCTTGCAATTACTGTGGCTACAATCAAAGCTATGCTTTTAATGTTTTGATACCCCAAGAAGCCTAATATAAAACCAAGCACTATTAAAATTCCGGAGACAGCTGTTATCTGATTTTTATATCTATTAATCAACTTTATCATTTATCTATCTCCTTTCACATATTATTATTTTTGCATAGTCTATTTCTATTACAGCTTAAAATTAATTTCTAATTAAAATCCGCTTTAAGAGCAAAATTCTTAAAGCGGATTTATTAATTGATAGCTATCATGAAATTTTAGATGAAAGTACTTCATACCCTAGCTTATCAATTGTTTCTTTTATCTTATCTACGCTAATCTGGGAAGCATCAAACTCCGCTTTAACTTTGCTAGAATTAAATAGCACCTTAACTGAGTTTACACCCTCTAGCCTGTTCAATGCAGATTCGATTTTTTTAACGCATGATGGACATGTTAGTGTTTCCAACTGAATTACTGCTTTTGTCATATTATCACTTCCTTCGCTTTTTATTTTTTACGATTTTAGTATAACTTAGTTTAAGGCAAAAAACCTTGATTAAGATCAATTCAGCAAAAAATATAATTCACTCTCATACTTTGAACTGTGCATATCAGTTACCAACACATTATCTAATGTTAGAGCATATAATAATATAAGATTTTTTTGGAAAGGAATGATCAGCCATGTATAACAGTTACAATCCATATCCATATTCCTATAGAGATAATAGAAATATGTATTATAGATCTGGGAGTAGACACAACATTTATAAGCCATACCCCTACCCTTACTATCCCACTCCACCGATGAGAGATTCATATCCCCTATTGAGGGATTATGGGCCAGAACCTTTTGTTATTGATATTGAAAAGGCTGCTAAACAGAACAATACTTTCCGTACGGCATTATGGACTGGAAACTATTTGCAGCTTACTTTGATGAGCATCAACGTAGGTGAAGATATAGGTCTTGAAATTCATCCAAATCTCGATCAGTTTATACGCATAGAAGAGGGGCAAGGACTAGTTTTAATGGGAAAAGAAAGAAACAGATTTGATTTTAGAAGAAATGTATACGATGGCTATGTCATTATTATACCTGCTGGAACATGGCACAATATAATTAATACAGGAAATAAACCGCTTAAGTTATACTCTATTTATGCTCCGCCACAACATCCCCATGGAACAGTCCATAGGACTAAGGAAGAAGCAGAAGCGGACGAACGAAATTATGGCTATTAAATCATAAAGCCCTCATAATGAGGGCTATTGTTGTTCTAGTTTAATTAAAATCCGCAGTTGTATTATGAGATTGCATTTTTAGCTCTTCTGAAAAGCATTTATCCCTGTAGATTTGAAACGCCTTCTATCATCGACCGATTTTATTCCGCTTTCTGCCACCGTCACAATATGTTTAGGAATCATTTTTGCAAGCCTTTCGGTGGTATCAAGATTTATCTTGATGCTTCTTAGGTCTCGATTGTTTATGCCTATAATTTCTACACCGCACTCCAATACAATTTCTAGTTCACTTTCGTCATGGACTTCCACACAGGACACGAAACAATTTGCTTTATTTGCTGCAAAAAAGCATCGCTTTCCATAAAGTATTTATTAGCAAAATTTATATGCGGAGGCGCAATAGGTTCTTGAGCACCTCTGCCATGCTTCGCACCAATCGACCATTACCTGATCTCCATAGCTACTACTTATCATGTAGGGATTACAGCCCATGAAGGAGTACCTACACCGATCATTACCATTTCCCGCACTTTCAAGCAAAAATTTTCTTTTGCCCTTTAAATTGTAAAATAGACTGATCGGGGTAAGTTCATCAGCATTCACTTTTAATGTTACGGGTACAATAAAACCTTTTTCCCTCAATTTTCTAAACTTCGATTTCAATAGGAGATATCATTTTGTCACTCCTTTCATTGTGCATTGGATTAAGTTTTTAAAATCTTATAATGAAAAAAGTACCCCATCCCTATAGGACGAGGTACCCTCGCGGTGCCACCCAAGTTCGGCTGATTTAGGCAATGATATCAAAAAAGGCATTTCGTCCTAAAGGACGAAATGCCTTAGCACTCCGCTAGCCACCTAAATGCTGCCTTCTCATTTCAGGTACGGAAGCTTATGCTTCGATATCCTTTCCCTCTAACGGTGAATTGCCGGTTAATGCTACTTGATGTTCGTACAACTTCTCCCGAGCCCATTCAACGACATCCAATCGGTACCGGATCTCACCTTACCCAGCTTTCTGTGACCTGATCATGCCGCCTACTCTTCTCGTTCATCGACTTTAGCAATTTTTACATTTAGATGTTTTATAATATTTATAATATACAGAAAATTAAAATATGTCAAGGGATTTATTAGATTTTTTCACAAAAAGTGTATTTTATGATATCTTTGAAAATTTTATATTGATTTATACAAATATATATATTATAATAATCCGCGTGTGTGTTTAAAAGGGGGAACTTTTATGTCAAATATATCGGCGTTAGATGAACAAATTGAGTATTTACGTAAAAAACTTAATGAAGCCTTATCTAACAAATCATTTACTAAAAAGCAAATACTAGAGCATAGTCAAAAATTAGATGAATTAATTGTGAAATACTATGATGAATTGTACAATAATAAATTACAGAAAAAGTAATGTTTTTGAAAGTATTGATAAATCTTTTTTACTATGCGCTTTTTCAAATAAATTTTCATAAATTTATTAGTTGCTATAGGCTTAGAATAAAAAAATCCCTCTATCTTTGATAGAAGAGGGATTTAGTTTTTAATTTACCATGTATTTCTATGAACTCTAGTTTCATCAAACCTATTATTGGGCTCCTTTTCTTCTGCAGGATAACCTAGGGAAATAATAGATAGTGGGATAACGTTTTCTGGAATTTTTAAGAGCTTTTTTAATGCTTCTACCCTTTCTTCTCTTGGATATACTCCAAGCCAAACTGAACCTAAACCTAATTCTGTAGCCATTAAAAGCATATTCTGCGTTGCAGCAGAACAGTCCTGTACCCAATATCCTTCAAACCTTTGAAGGGTGACATCGCCGCATACAACTATTGCACAGCTTGCTTCATTTAGCATCTTAGAATATGGATGAAACTTTGGTATTTCACTTAAAATTTCTCTATCATCGATTACAATAAAGTGCCAAGGCTGCTGATTGCCTGCAGAAGGTGCTGCCATGCCAGCCCTAAGTATTTTTTCAATTTGTTCTTCTGAAACCGGCTCTGAAGTGTACTTCCTTATGCTTCGCCTTTTAAAAATTGCATTCATAATCTATCATCCTCCTCTAAATTAAATGTTGTTATATGCACCCCAATATTGCCTGTCCATAGTCCTATATTGAATAGCCTCTGCTAGATGATGGGACTGAATCTTATCTGAATTGTCTAGATCTGCAATAGTTCGAGCTACTTTCAAAATTCTATCGTATGCTCGCGCACTTAGCTTCAAAGAATCGAATGCAGCCTTCATAATCTTAGTCTGCTCATTATCGAGAGCACAATATTTCCGTATTTGTTTAGAGCTCAATTGTGCATTACAATATATTCCTTCACCCTTGTATCGTTCAACTTGAATGGCACGAACTGAATTTACTCTCTTGCGAATCTCTGCAGAACTTTCGCTTTTTTGATTATTTGTCAGTTGATTAAATGACAATGCTGGAACCTCAATGTGAATATCAAATCTGTCAAGAAGAGGACCTGAAATTTTATTTATGTATCGGCTTATTTGATTAGGAGTACATATGCATTGATGCGATTGGTCACCATAATATCCGCACGGACAGGGATTCATGCTGGCCACCAGCATAAAGCGCGCCGGATACTCGATGGAAAAGCGCGCCCGACTGATCGTGATGCGGCCCGACTCGAGCGGCTGCCGGAGCACTTCGAGCACCTGCCGCTTGAACTCCGGGAGCTCATC
>CALGOY010000194.1 GCA_937960725.1 uncultured Bacillota bacterium | reverse complement strand
ACGTTCCCGGCGGGCACGCTGTCCGGTGCCCCGAAGCCGAGTGCGCTGGCAATCAGGGTATTCGCTCCTGCAACAACAGTTCAGTAGCCTTTACCATGGGAATGGCATGGAATCTCCTCTGCATTATATTGTTGTTTAAATAGTTATTTATCGCCAGAAAGCTCATGCCTTGATGGTGAGCCATAAAATTCTTAACCACCATGCTTTTCTTCTTGTGGGGAAGCCGTTCGGGAGTGTAATCAATTGCTTCATATAGCCCATATTCTCCATCCATTCCTTCAGATAGCAAGCGTTCAATATTTTCCATGGCAGCTACCGGATCTACCATTAAGGCCATGACAGAGGCATAAGGGGTAATCACAATATCGTTTACTAAACCCCTTTTGAGCCCCATTTGGGGAACTCCAAAGGCCTTGTACTGGTAGTTTAGATGGAGATCAAAAGCATAGAAGGCCGACTCCGAAACTCCCCAGGGCACTCGCCTTTGCTCCCCATACTGCTTCTGTGCCTCAACTACGGTATGATAAGTTTC
The DNA here is from genome assembly GCA_937960725.1 of uncultured Bacillota bacterium. Classification (GTDB taxonomy): domain Bacteria; phylum Bacillota; class Clostridia; order Caldicoprobacterales; family UBA3941; genus CALGOY01. Next base: position 10,841 of record CALGOY010000194.1, on the reverse strand, counting down.
ATCCAATAGGGTATTGTTATAGCTCCTCATGATAAGCAAAGGCATTAAATATTCAAACATAGTTCCACTCCATGAAAGGAGCCCTCGTAAATCCCCGATAAGGGTAAGAGGGCTACCCAATTGAAACCAGTGCTTCTGAGGTACATCCCCCTTAGCAATTGCTATAAAGCTGGTTTGCCTTGCCTCGGAAGCCAACAAATCATAATAGGACTTTGACAGCTCTCCTGATTCCACATCGTATCCTATAGAAAATAATTCCATGTTTTCGTCATAGAGGGCTTTAAAGTCCATCTCCTGTACCATATTTTCAATCCTATCTGCCAGCTTGCTACATCTTTGATAAAACTTTTTGATAGATACGTAGGCTTTTCCTAAGCTAAGTTCTAATTGCCTGAGCCAATTTTGAACTTCCCGGATGACGCTTTGCTTCTGCCCCGCTCGTCGTAAGGAGCTCATCACCTCCGACAAACTATCTAAAATCTCCTCGTAATTATTCATAATCCCTTTTAATGTCACAGAGCTATTTAGCTTTCCTAAAAGCTGGCTATATTTTTCAGCGGTCTCTCTAAATGCATCATTTTCTAGAGATATAGCCTTAGGGGGATCTAGGATAAGATCCACCCATGGGACCAATTCATCCAGATCCCTCTTAAAAGACAATATCTGCTTATCCACTTCACCGCCCATTGGGTCTATGCTATTTAAAGCCATCCGCCATTCTGTCAAAGTAATATTCTCACTGGATAGCAGCATATTTAAAATAGCAGGCTCATCTCCTTTTGAATCTGCTTTAGTAAGCCTTATGGTATCTTGAAGACCTAAAACCAGCTCCCTACCAACTAAAGGCCTCTCCACAAGCTCCTTAATACCTTGCTTAAGAAGCACTAAATAGCAAGCTAAATTACCGCTATCCACCGATGAAACGTATTTGGGCTTTAGGGGTTTTAAGGTACGGGTATCGTACCAGTTATAAAAGTGACCCTCCCATTTTTCTAGCTTATCTAGAGTATGAAATATTTTTTCTAACCTATCTATAGTTTCTATAGTCCCAATATAACCCATATCCCGGGCTCCTAATATAGAAACTAGCCCAATTCCTATATTAGTAGGAGATGTCCTATGAGCCACTCCCACTGGAGGGTCTACCTGGAAATTGTCTGGAGGTAGCCAGTTATTCTCCGCGGTTATAAAATCATCAAAATACTTCCAAGTTTTTCTGCCTATAAGCCTAAGCTTGTATATCTGCTCCGGAGTTAAATCTGGCACCTTCTTCTGCTGAGCTTTGCTTGATTTATAAGCAATCCAAGGTGAAATTAGCCATATTATAGAAATTAGAAGCGCAAGCCATATATCGCCATTAAATACACTTATCCATGCAAAGAAAGCTATGGAAATAGCCATAGCAGGCCACATCTTCCTCCAAAAATCTGCTAGGCTTCCCTTAAACCTTCTTTCTGCATCGGCGGCAGTCACCCACTCCAACATATTTCTTCTCGTATAAAAAACTCGAGCAATTGTCCTTATCACAGCATCTGTCATCATATAGGCTTGGTGAGCCAAAAATACAAATGTAAGCCCTATCTGAGACATAAAAGTGCGGATCTCAAATAGCAAATCGCTCAGCCTCTGGTTTTTACTCTTATTTCTCCATCGCGCTAGAGCCATGCCTGCCAAATCCGTAATTAAGGGAAAAGCCAGTACTAGCAACACAAATCCAATCCAAAACAGACTGCTTCCTGGAAAAATAGATAGCCCAAAAAGTAATAGCAGAAACAAAGTAGGATGCAATAAGCTCCTACGCATATTGTCAATTATCTTCCACTTTGCTATTTTGTCTAGTGGATTTTCCCCCCAATCTCCCTGTGCATTTTTCACATGGGAAAATAGCCAGGGAATAAGCTGCCAGTCGCCCCTTACCCAGCGGTGAAGCCTCATAGAATAGGACATATAGTTTGATGGATATCCGTCTATCAATTCTATATCGGTCACCAGTCCAGCTCTTACATAAGAGCCTTCCAGCAAATCATGGCTAAGTACAGTATTTTCAGGTATAGCATTGCCGAGTACTTGATTGAATATATCTACATCGTAGATTCCTTTACCCGTAAATATTCCTTCGCAAAACAAATCCTGATAAACGTCGGACACTGCAGTAGTATAGGGATCTACTCCCGTCTGACCTGAAAATGTAAGAGAAAAATAGGAACGACTGGCACTGTCTACTGATATACCTATTCTAGGCTGCAGTAGACCATATCCATCGATGACCTTGGTTTTGGCTTCGTTAAGTATAGGCCTATTCAGGGGATGGGCCATCGTCCCTATTAGGCGTTTAGCAGCATCCCGTGGAAGCTGAGTGTCCGCGTCTAGGGTTATAACGTATTTTATTTTATCTAAGATATCCAGCTCTCCAACCTGGATGGAGAAACTGGTGTTTTTATCGCCCCTAAGGAGTCTATTAAACTCTACCAGGGCACCTCTTTTTCTTTCCCATCCCATCCATGAGCTTTGAGAAGCATTCCACTGCCTATGGCGGTGGAAAAAGAAAAATATATCCTTTCTTTCTCGCCCATACCTCTCATTCAATTCTTGAATAGCTTTAATTGCAGTTTGAACAATATTTTCATCGTCGGCTTCTTTTCTACGCTTAGAATCCTTAAAATCGCCAACTAAAGCGAAATGTAGGTTTTTCTCTTGGTTCGCTAAGTAAAAAACCTCCATCTGCTCGATTAGTTCTTCTACTCTTTTCTCGCTAGACAAAAGGGTAGGAATCACTACCATAGTTCTATATTTTTCTGGGATCCCATCCTTAAGCTCTAATTTAGGCAAATAACAGGGCCTACAAATTTGGGAAACAAGCCAGTTAATTAATCCCAGCGCTAGATTGCTAGCGGGAATTAAAACTGTAACCGCTACTAAAGCTAGCATAAAAATACCAGACCATTTAGCATCAGACCATTGATACACATAGTATAGAATAAAAGCTAAAATTGAAAATGTTACAAAAGCTATTGAAGCTAAATAAAAGGCAGATATATTTTTTTTGATATTTCGCCCTAATTTTTTCAATCCCCGTTTTTTAATCCCTAACCTTTCCTCTAGCTGCTCCCTGCCCGCGCCAATTAAATAATATCCAATATGGCTGTATCGAGGATCGCTGTTTTCCAATCCTTCTTTTGCACACTCTACAGCCTTATGGGCTACGAAAATTTCGCTTGTTTTAGCTTCTTTGGCTAAAATTTCCACCTGATGCCTGTAGTAATCTCTGCTGGCAAATTCCATTTTAGTATAGGAACCTTCCGGATCCTCCCTTAGAATTTGCTCCACCAGGCTTAATTCTTCAAAGACATCCTCCCATTTTATACCAGACAAAAATCGCAATGATGTTATAGCATTTCCTATTGAAACTTGATAGCTCAACTGCTGTTGCTGCTCTGCTTGAACAATCTGCTCTACATTAGTTCCCTGAAGAGCCAGCCTACCCTCTAGCCACGCTATCAAAGAGGCTGCTTCACTGCCGTAGTCCTTAAAATGCTGAAACAGTCCCTCTGCATAGGAGCTGGTTAATAATTTTATATTTCTGTCATGCTCTGTTATAGCATTATGTAAACTATTTGTAGACTCTTCAAGGCAGCTAATAAATCTATCCGCCCACTTTCTAGCCTCTAACTTCTGCTTCTGCGAATCGACAATGCGCATAGCAATTCTATTTACCCTTTTTATAAGGGCAATTTTGAGCATGAAAGGAAAAACCCATAGTTCTGCACACTTCAGCGGTGTGATGGACTGATATTCACGTAAAAAGCTGGTGATGATCTCTTCACTTAAATCCGCATTGGTATAAGATATTAACTCCTCTGCTATAGCGTATACTCTGGGAAGGCCCTTAAAGCTATCGGATTTAAGCATTGGTAGATCTTTAAATCCCTTTGCAATCCCATGTTGCAGCTCTTTTATTTGCTCCTCAATCATATAGAAATTATCTAAAAGCCATTCTGCAGCTGGAACTACACGCTCTTTTGCTTTTACCTGCTCATATATAGTTTTATAGTTTTTAATCAACAGCTGATTATCTTCTTCTATATTGGGAAAATAGCTTTTAGACAGTTTGCCGTCCTCCAAAACGTCGTGATTATTTGCTAAATTTTTGGCAAGCTTTTTCAGCTCATCTAAATTCGGCATTCCGTCATTCTCCTTTTATTAATGATATAATTTAGCATAATTTTTGCATGCTACATATAAGTATTGACGATTTCTGTAATTGCAATACATAAAAGATTAATTTGTTATTTCCATAAAAAAAAGCCTTACTTTACTAAAGTAAGGCTTCTCTCTTTTATAGGTATAAAATATATGATAGCTCCGCTTATTATAGCTATAATACCTCCGATCAAAATAAGGGATTCTGTAAAGCCATTTTTAAATGAATATATTAGACCCCACACGCTTTCCTCTGGAATTTCAAAAGCAGCTATGGATTTATATAATTCTATTACATAGCTAGAGCGTTTGAACAACCACTCCACTTTTAATGCCATGAAAATAGATTGAATGCCTGATGCCATTGAAGCAGTTGCTATCCATAAGGCGGCTGTTTTCCAGTCCCGAACTAGGGCATATACAAGCCCTGAGAATACTAACAACAATCCTAATAAATACCAAAACAACTGCTTTATAGCAATAACTTTCTCCCTAACCCCTGATATTAACTGTATTGAAATAAAATCCTGCAGCCTAACCTTATCAGGCAAAGGATCAAACCAAAACTGTACCATCCTTTGCTTTTCATCCAAAGTCCTACCGCCTTCAATAGACTGGGCAACTTTTTCCTTTAGCTTGTAGATAGGTATTATAGGCGGTTCTTCCCTATGGCCTTTAGCAAAGCCAAAAAAATCACCGATTAATTGGTTTAGCTCTTTTTCCAACCAATTTTCCGTCAGGGCTTTTTCGATATAAGGCATGCCCTCTCTTCCATTGGGAAGGCTCCTATTAACCAATCGGAATATAAGCTGCCTAATCTGGGCATAAAATTCCTGTTCACTACCTATCTTTTGATAAAAAGAAGGCTCTAAAAAGGTACGCTCAAAAGTTAGAATCAGCTGCATACTTATAACGCTTCCAAATATAAGCACTATTAATGTAGAAATTGCCAGTATTTTTAATAAGTTCATACCCACTTCCTCTTCCAACCCTAGTATAAATATTTGTGTAGTTAATAATGAATATTTATTATTATTTTAGCATTGATTCCATATTATTAAAAGCCTCATATTTTTAAAAACAGCTACTGATTGATTATTCTTCTAAAATGGGCTATAATTTATAAGTTGAGTAATCTGCAATCTATGGAGGAATACAAATGAAGCTAGGAATTGTAGGACTTCCAAACGTAGGGAAAAGTACGCTTTTTAATGCTATTACTAAGGCAGGAGCGGAAGCAGCCAACTACCCATTTTGTACAATCGAGCCCAATGTAGGGGTTGTAGCAGTGCCCGATGAAAGGTTGGATCGCTTAGCGGAAATGTATAATCCGGAAAAGGTAACCCCAACCACCATTGAATTTGTCGATATCGCTGGCCTAGTTCGCGGTGCCAGCCAAGGGGAAGGTCTGGGAAATAAATTCCTATCCCATATAAGGGAAGTAGATGCTATAGTCCACGTTGTTCGCTGTTTTGAAAACGAAAACATAACCCATGTGGACGGTTCTATAGACCCAGTTCGGGATATCGAAACTATTAATTTAGAGCTTATTTTTGCCGATATGGAAAGCGTAGAAAGGCGGATAGAACGCACCCGCAAGATGACTAAAAGCGGGGAGAAAAAATATCAAATTGAACTGGCTCTATTGGAAAGAATATATGAAAATCTAGAAAAAAATATACCGGTTAGGAGCATGGAGTTCGACGAAGAAGAAAGAGAGTATGTAAAACAGCTTTTTCTTCTGACTTCAAAACCCATAATATACGCCGCAAATATTTCAGAAGACGATGTAGGCAAAGAGCCAAATAGTATTCCATTGGTCAAAAAATTGATGGACTATGTAGCCCAAGAAAAAGCTGAAGTATTAGTAATCTGCGCAAATCTAGAGGAAGAAATAGCCCAGCTGGAGCCAGAAGAAAAGCAAGCGTTTCTAGAAGAGTTAGGAATGAAAGAGTCCGGACTTGATCGCCTAGTTAAAGCTTGTTATAAGCTGCTAGGGCTTATCAGCTTTCTTACAGCCGGACCTAAAGAAGTGAGGGCATGGACCATAGTCAAAGGAACTAAAGCTCCCCAAGCCGCCGGTAAAATCCACTCTGATTTTGAAAGAGGATTTATTAGAGCAGAAGTCATCCACTTTGATACCCTAATGGAAGTTGGGTCATATACAGCTGCTAAAGAAAAAGGGCTTGTCCGCTCGGAAGGAAAGGAATATGAGGTTCAAGATGGAGATGTAATACTATTTCGCTTTAATGTATAATACAAAAAACGGCGCTTTTCGCGCCGTTTTTTTATATTAGCTTCTCCATCTCTTCTACCATTTGTCCAAAGGTCTTTAAAGCGTTATTTATCGGCTCTGGAGTAGTCATATCTACCCCAGCCTCTTTTAGAAGATTTATGGGATAGTCAGAACCTCCGCTGGATAGGAAATTCATGTATCGCTTCACTGCAGCTTCTCCTTCGTTAAGAATCTGTTCCGCCAATGCCGCTGCAGCCGAAAATCCTGTGGCGTATTTATATACATAAAAGCTGCTGTAGAAATGCGGAATTCTAGCCCATTCTAAAGCAATTTCCCTATCAACTGTCATTTCTGGTCCGTAATACTTAACATTTAGATCATAGTATATATCAGAGAGGCTTTCTACCGTCAAGGGCTCTCCCCTCTCTGCCATGCTGTGAATTTTCTTTTCAAACTCTGCAAACATAGTTTGTCTGTATACGGTCCCTCTAAACTGTTCTAGATAGTAGTTGAGGATATAAGCTCTCTGCTGTTTATCTTCCAGGCTATTCAACAGGTGTTTCGTTAGCAGTATTTCATTTAGAGTGGAGGCTACCTCTGCAACGAATATTTTATAATGAGCTTTTATGTAAGGCTGACTTTTATTGGATTTATAGCTATGGATTGCATGCCCCATCTCATGGGCTAACGTAAATACGTTATCTATATTAGGTTGGTAATTAAGCAGCACATAGGGATGGGTATCATAGCAGCCCCAGGAATAGGCTCCGCTGGTTTTACCCTCGTTTTCCATAACGTCGATCCAGCCGCTGTTAAATCCTTCTCTTAGTATGCTAATATACTCTTCCCCTAAGGGTGCAAGCCCTTCCTCAACCATTTTCTTAGCTTCTTCGTATGGAATCTCCATATCAATATCTTTTACGATGGGCACATATAGATCGTACATATGAAGCTCATCTAGCCCAAGGGCCCGCTTGCGCAGTGAAACATATCTATGCATATATTTCAAGTTGTTTTCCACTGCAGCAATTAGATTATCATAAACCGATACTGGGACATTATCGCTATCCAACGCAGCTTCTAAGGTAGAAGAATACTTCCTCATTCTGCTGTAGAATATATCCTTTTTAATGCTGTAATTGAGCGTGGCTGCGATAGTGTTTTTTTGTTTTTCATATGTAGAGTATAGAGCAGTAAAAGCATCTTTCCTGACTCTTCGATCTTTACTTTCCATAAAGCTTATATAGCGCCCCTTAGTTAGCTCTACTTCCTCTCCATTTTCGTCTCGGATAGAGGGAAAGCGGATATCAGCATCGTTGATCATCGTAAAAATCTGTTCGGGAGCTGCGGCTATCTCTCCTGTCATGGCAAGAATCTCTTCTTCCCTAGGAGAGAGCACGTGTTCCTTCTGCCTGATTAAATTCTCTATAAAATGGTCATACGGCTTTAGTCCTTCGTGGGAGTCCAGGAACTCTTGGAGTCTTTCAGCTGGAATTGCCAATATCTCAGGGATTAAGAAAGAAACTGCGCTGTCGAATTCTACCATCAGTGCCTGAGCTCTATCCATCAAAGCCTGGCTCTCCGGAACAGTATTGTCCTCATCTTTTTTCATGCGGGCATATACATAGAGCTTTTCAACCTTCTGCATAATCGAAGTATATTTATTTAAGCCCTGCAATAAACTATCAGCCGATTGGCCAAGCTTGCCCTTGTATTCTACTACCGCAGGTAAGTTTTCCTTTACCCATTCAAAATCTTTTTCCCACTCCTCAGTTGAGGGATATATATCCTCTAATCTCCACTTGTACTCTTGGGGTATCTCATGCCTTTTGGGAAGTCTTTTTTGATTTTGCTTAGCCATAGAAATTACGGTATAAAACCGTTCCTCCTCTCTAATTATCTATTTGTTTATATTATTCTATCCTAGCATCTTTAATTCTAGCACAATTTTCCAGTTTTCAAAAGAGTATAACTCCACCAAATTCACAATGCAGAGAATAAAAGCGCTAATCCAGCGCATAGAATGAATAATAAGGCCTAAAAACATTAGGAAAGGGGTCCCCTGGTTTATGAAACGATTATATGCTACACTGGTAGCCATATTAACCATATTGCTGTTATTCAGCTGCAGCTCTTTAACTGAAACAATAAAAGATGGTATCGATGATATTTCAAGCAATCCTACACAAGGAGAAGATATAGTTGAAAGCAGTACTTCGATACTAAACATGACCGACTTAGAAATCATCAAAAGAACCGCCGATTATCTAAAATCCCGCGGTGAAACTTTAATGTTCGAAGAAACTGAAATTACCTATTTTCATAATGAAACTGAAAAGGTAGTATGTAAAGACGATAAAGGACAGGAAGTCCCTTATCAAGGGGATTATCTCGAAATAAAATACTATCCCCATCCCAATGCCGAAGACAACTACTGCATAAAAGTTTTTTTAGGAGAGGGGGGTAGAGGATTAGCCTATCCTGAAGAAGAAATCCCTGAATTTTTCATACTGTGAACGGGGGCTGGGATCCTTCCACCTCTCATAATAAAATCTTTGCTTGAAAAAGAACTGACAGCCATTACAGGAGCTCTGCCAAGAAGCCCTCCAAACTCCACATAATCCCCTACTTTTTTACCAGGAGCAGGAATAATGCGGACTGCTGTTGTTTTTGAGTTAATAACTCCGATGGCTGCTTCGTCAGCTATTATTGCAGCAATAGTCTCAGCTGGAGTATCTCCAGGTACTGCAATCATATCCAGTCCAACTGAACATACGCAAGTCATGGCTTCCAATTTTTCTAAGCTCAGGGAGCCTTTTTCTACAGCTTCTATCATCCCCGCATCCTCGCTTACAGGAATAAACGCCCCGCTCAAGCCGCCCACATGGGAAGAAGCCATAATGCCGCCCTTTTTAACAGCATCGTTGAGCATTGCCAATGCAGCTGTTGTTCCATGGGTTCCACAGCTTTCCAGCCCCATCTCCTCTAGTATATGGGCTACACTATCCCCAACTGCAGGAGTAGGTGCTAACGATAGATCTACAATACCAAAGGGTACATTGAGCCTCCTGGACGCTTCCCTAGCAACCAGCTGGCCTACGCGGGTAATTTTAAAAGCCGTTTTCTTTATGATTTCTGCCATTTCATCAAAAGTAGCTCCCTTATTCTTTTCCAAGGCCGACTTGACGGTGCCTGGCCCGCTAATCCCAACGTTGATGGCGCATTCCGGTTCCCCTACTCCATGGTAGGCACCTGCCATAAAAGGATTATCTTCAGGGGCATTGGCAAATACAACCAGCTTAGCACAGCCCAAGCCATCCCGATCAGCGCTAAGCCTTGCCGTTTCCTTTATAATTTCACCCATTTCTCTCACAGCGTCCATATTTATACCTGTCTGCGTAGTGGCTACATTGACAGAAGAACATACCCGTTCGGTAACGTTAAGAGCTTCGGGAATAGACCTGATTAAGCGCTTATCTCCTTTTGTATATCCTTTATGTACTAAGGCAGAAAAGCCACCAATAAAATTAACTCCTACAGCTTTAGCTGCTTTATCTAGAGTTATGGCAAATTTAGTATAGTCCTCTTCTTCACAAGCCTCAGCTACAATAGCAATTGGAGTAACTGAAATTCTTTTATTTATAATAGGAATGCCAAACTCCAGCTCAATCTCTTCTCCTACCTTAACCAAATTTTCTGCACATCGGGTAATTTTATCATATATTTTTCTTCTGGCAATATCCCCATCAGAATGGCAGCAGTCCCGCAGCGATATACCCATAGTAATGGTACGAATATCGAGCTTTTGCTGTTCTATCATTTTTATGGTTTCCATAATTTCATATGGTTTCATCGCCTTATTTCTCCTCCCTATATCCTGTGCATTGATTGAAATATTTCTTCATGCTGTATTCTTACAGAAACACCAAGATTTGATCCTTCTTCCTCTAATTTCTGCTTCAACTCTGCCAGGGATATTTCCATACGAGAAAGATCGACCAACATAATCATTGTAAAATACTCTTGAAGTATAGTCTGGCTAATATCCAATACGTTAACTTTATGTTTCGATAGCACTGAAGTTATTCCTGCGATAATACCTATTTTATCTTTTCCTACTACAGTAATGATCGCTCTCACTATATAAGCCTCCTCTCAAAGTTCAGCAAAAACTGAATTGTTAATATATTATCATGATTCTATTGTTTTTCCAAGAAAAAAACTGGAGAAATTTATAATCTCCAGTTCTTAAGCAGCTGCTTCTGCAATGTCTATCACATAGTTTTCATATATTTTAAATTCATAGGTCTTCCCTGTTAAAATCTCAGGCCATTCCTTCTGCTCATCTAACAACAAAAACCTCTCAACCTCATCTTCCTCTATAACAACTTCATAGTAAAAAATG
>CALGOY010000193.1 GCA_937960725.1 uncultured Bacillota bacterium | reverse complement strand
ATGGATACCGTTACGGAATCTAGAATGGCTATTGCTATTGCCCGAGAGGGAGGCATAGGCATCATTCATAAAAACATGTCCATAGAGGAACAGGCTGAACATGTAGATAAAGTTAAGCGCTCAGAGCATGGTGTCATTGTGGATCCATTTTATCTATCCCCTGACCATAAGGTTGCTGATGCAGCCGCTTTAATGGCCAAATATAGGATCTCTGGAGTTCCAATAACAATCAATGGTAAGTTGGTGGGAATTATTACCAACAGGGATATTAGGTTTGAAACTGATTTTTCGAAGCCGATTCGAGAGGTTATGACTTCTGAAAACTTAATTACGGCTCCTGAAGGGACAACTTTGGAGGAAGCCAAAGAAATTTTGAGAAAGCATAAGATTGAAAAATTGCCTATTGTGGACGATGAAGGCATGTTGAAAGGATTAATTACTATCAAGGATATTGAAAAAACTATCCAATATCCCAACTCTGCAAAGGATAGCAGTGGCAGGCTGCTGGTAGGGGCAGCGGTAGGAGTATCTAAGGATACTCTGGATAGGGTAGCTGCTTTGGTTGATGCTAAGGTAGACGTCATTGCTGTAGACACTGCCCATGGTCATTCTGTAGGGGTTATCAATATGGTAAAAGAGATAAAGAAGAAATTTCCGGATGTTCAGCTGATTGCCGGGAATGTAGCTACAGCTGAAGCTACAAGAGAACTGATAGAAGCAGGAGCCGACTGTATAAAGGTAGGTATAGGGCCAGGCTCAATTTGTACAACTAGGGTTATTGCCGGAATTGGCGTTCCTCAGATTACTGCTATCTATGAATGCGCCCAAGAGGCAGATCGCTATGGTATTCCCGTTATAGCAGATGGAGGAATTAAATATTCTGGAGATATTACTAAAGCCATCGCTGCGGGTGCCAGTGTAGTAATGGTAGGTAGCTTATTGGCGGGTACAGAAGAAAGCCCTGGAGAGACTGAAATATACCAGGGAAGAAGCTTTAAAGTATACAGAGGCATGGGTTCCATGGCTGCTATGGAAGCCGGTAGCAAGGATAGATACTTCCAGGAAGATCAGAAGAAACTAGTGCCTGAGGGAGTAGAAGGCAGAGTTCCATACAAAGGTCCTGTATCGGAAACTGTATTCCAATTGATGGGAGGGCTGCGCGCAGGAATGGGATATTGTGGTGCACCTGACATTGAAACCCTGCGGACTAAATCCCAATTTATAAGAATAACTAGCGCAGGCTTAAGAGAAAGCCATCCCCATGATATACACATTACGAAAGAAGCACCTAATTACAGCATAAGCATTTAATTGATAAAAAGCTATGGATTTTCCATGGCTTTTTAATTTTTTTATTTTAAAGAACTATATATTATGGTATTATTATGAATATAATGCTACCTGGAGAATTGTAGGAGATAAGTTTGTTTTAGGCTGTTTATGTTTAACAATATAATAAATAAGATGGCTAAGGGGAGATAAATATTATGGATCCATATAGGAAGTTAGATAAGTTAAAGGACTTTCTTAAAGATTTGGGTAGCGTAGTTATTGGATTTTCCGGGGGAGTAGATAGCACATTTTTGCTGAAAGTAGCTTACGATGTGCTAGGTTCTAACGTGCTGGCTGTTACTGCCGTTTCAGAGGTTACTTCTGGGCGGGAAGTGCAGGAAGCGGAAAAGTTCGCCCAGATGATCGGGGTAGAGCATATAAAGGTAAAGACCAATGAACTTGCCATAGAGGAGTTTGCCAGCGGAGTTAAAGAACGCTGCTATTACTGCAAAAAATTAAGATTTTCTGAAATGTTGAATTTAGCTAAGGAGAAAGGTTATAAATATGTGATAGATGGTTCTAATGTGGATGATATGGGGGATTATCGTCCGGGGATGAGGGCAGTTAAAGAATTGGGCGTGGTTAGCCCCCTAAAAGAAGTTGGAATGACCAAGGAGGATATTAGGATTTTGTCTAAAGATATGAAGCTGCCCACATGGAATAAGCCTTCTTTTGCGTGCCTGGCCTCTAGAATCCCTTATGACGAGCCAATCACCGTGGAAAAATTGAGTATGATAGAGCAGGCAGAAAATTATCTTGCAAGTCTCGGATTTTCCCAGTATAGGGTTAGGCATCACGGTGAAATTGCCCGGATTGAGGTGGCTCCTGAAGAAAGAAGCAAATTCTTTTCTGAAGAGATAATGGATGATGTATCGAAAAAATTTAAAGAATTAGGGTTTATTTACGTTGCGCTGGAGTTATCAGGCTATAGGATGGGAAGTTTGAATGAAACTTTAAAGGGAAAGGAAGGAAAATAGATGGAGGTGGAGCGGCTAAGGTCAATTCTACAGGAGGTTAAGGATGGCCAGATAGATATTGAGGGCGCTCTGGAGGAATTGAAATATCTTCCCTTCGAAGATATAGGTTATGCAAAACTTGACAATCATCGGGCCTTGAGGAATGGTTATCCTGAGGTAATTTACTGCCAAGGAAAAACTATTGAACATATAAAGGGCATAGTAAATCAGATGCTAGAAAGAGGGGATAAAAATATACTAGCCACCCGGGCAGAGCCTGAGGTTTATGAAGCTATCCGCAATATAACTGAAGATGCAGAGTATTATCCTTTAGCAAAGATCGTCGTAGTTAAAAGGAGAGAAGTACAGCTGGCGGCCTATCCTATCGCAGTGGTGACGGGGGGGACCTCTGATCTGCCTGTAGCGGAGGAAGCAGCTATTACAGCGGAAGTCTTGGGCAACAAGGTGATAAGGCTTTACGATGTTGGAGTTGCAGGTATACATAGGCTGCTATCTAATATAAAGGTCCTGGACGATGCCACCGTAGTGATTGCCGTAGCCGGGATGGAGGGCGCACTAGCCAGCGTAGTAGCTGGATTGGTAGATAAGCCAGTTATTGCGGTACCTACTAGCGTAGGCTATGGAGCTAACTTCGGAGGATTGGCGGCTCTCCTTACAATGCTTAACAGCTGCGCTAGTGGCGTCTCTGTTGTAAATATAGACAACGGCTTTGGTGCAGGGTATATGGCGAGCATGATAAACCGCTTGGTAGAACAAGAAAGGAGAAGGAATCGATGAAGATTTTGTATTTTGACTGCTTCTCTGGAATTAGCGGAGATATGGCTCTCGGGGCTTTGCTGGATGCTGGATTGGATGAAAAAAAGTTCTTAAATGAGCTAGCAAAGCTCAACTTAGATGAATATGAAATTAAAATCGAAAAGGGGATTAAGAGGGGTATTACAGGTAAAAACGTAATAGTGAATATAAAAAACGGCTGTTCTCACGAGCACTCCCATGCATCCAATTCAAATCAGAAGCATGAGCACGAACATGGCCATTCCCATGGCCATGAGCATTCCCATAGCCATTCGGGAAAAGGCGGTAGACAGCGGAATTATGCCCAGATTAAATCCCTTATTGAAAATAGTAGCATATCGGATAATGCAAAATCATTGGCAATTAAAATGTTCGAAAACTTAGCCAAAGCCGAAGGTAAAATCCATGGAGTTCCTTATGAAGAAGTCCATTTCCATGAGGTTGGAGCTGTAGATTCTATAGTTGACATAGTTGGAACGGCTATTGCAATAGACATGCTAAAGCCTGATGCAATAATGGCTTCGCCGGTTCATGTAGGAGGGGGAATGGTTCGCTGCCAGCATGGACTATTTCCAGTCCCGGCGCCAGCGACTATGGAGCTTCTCAAGGGGATTCCAATATATTCAAAAGGCTACCCGTACGAGCTGGTAACTCCAACGGGTGCCACTATACTTGCTACGTTGTGTAGTGAATTTACCGACATACCGGAAATTGTAGTAAAACAAATCGGCTATGGTATGGGAAAAAGGGATTATGAGATACCCAACTGCTTGAGAGTGCTTATAGGTGAATCATTAAAAAAATAGATACCCCAGGGCGTATCAAGAAAATAGAAACTAATATCGACGATATGGGCGGTGAATGGTTTGGCTTTTTAATGGATAGGCTATTTGAAAAAAAGGCGCTGGATGTATGGTATACTCCGATCTATATGAAGAAAAACCGCCCCGCCGTTCAGGTAAATGTTCTCTGTATGGATTATGATGAAAAAGATATTATAAAAGTTCTTCTAGAGGAGACTACGACCCTGGGGGTAAGGAGCTACGAAGTAGAAAGGACTATCCTACACCGGGAAAGTGCTAAGGTAAATACAGAATATGGGGAAATTAATATAAAAATAGCCCGAGGACCTGATTCTATAAAGGCTGCCCCAGAATATGAGGATTGCAAAAAGGCAGCTGAGCAAAATCAGGTTCCCATTCGAAAGGTATATGAATCAGCAATGATGGCGTTTTGGACAGCCTATAATTCAGACAAGACTTAAAATTTGGAGGAATGGAAATGGATCGAGAAACTATATTGATTTTAGATTTTGGTGGAAATCGGAACCATTTAATCGCACGGAAAGTAAGAGAATTGAATGTATATTGCGAAGTGTTGCCGTATAATGTTACAGTAGATAAAATCCGCGAAAAAAATCCCAAGGGCATCATTTTAACAGGAGGGCCTAAGAGCGTTAAGGCTCAAGATGCACCCAAATGCGATAGGGAAATATTTGAGATGGGTATTCCTGTCCTTGGAATTGGCTATGGCAGTCAGCTTATGTGCCATTATTTGGGCGGGAAAATAGCAGAGGCTAAGGGACGGGAATGCGGCAAGAGCTCCATTCGGTATGATACCGATAGCGATTTATTCTATGGACTTGAGCCAAACGGTGTCTGCTGGATGAGGGATGGGGGTTGCATTGAGGAAGTCCCTGAGGAGTTTGATATTATCGCATCTACGGACAGCTGCCCAGTGGCTGCTATGGCTGATGCTGCTAGAGGGCTATACGGGATTCAGTTTCATCTGGAATCAGCCCACACCTGCTGTGGAACAGAGATATTAAAGAACTTTCTTTATAGGATATGTAAATGTTCCGGAAATTGGGATATGGCTAAATTTATAGAGAATTCCATCGAAGCGATAAAGAAAAAAGTAGGAAACAAAAAGGTGCTCTGTGCCCTTTCGGGCGGCGTAGATAGTTCCGTTGCGGCGGTACTGGTACATAAGGCAATTGGAAATCAGCTGACCTGCATATTTGTAGACCATGGCTTACTTCGCAAAGATGAGGGAGACCAGGTAGAGGAAGTCTTCAAAAATCAGTTTAATTTAAATCTAGTAAGGGTGAATGCCGAGGAGCGGTTTTTAGAAAAGCTTAAGGGGGTAACAGATCCGGAAGCTAAGAGAAAAATCATAGGGGAAGAGTTTATTAGGGTATTTGAAGAGGAAGCTCGAAAGATAGGTAGCGTGGATTTTCTAGTGCAGGGAACCATCTATCCTGACGTGATTGAAAGTGGTGTAGAAGATAATGGCCTAATCAAAAGCCATCATAATGTAGGAGGGCTGCCGGATAATATTGATTTTAAGGAAATCATAGAGCCATTGAGAGAGCTGTTTAAAGATGAGGTGAGAAAAGTAGGAGAAGAGCTGGGTATTCCCAAGGAACTGGTTTGGAGGCAGCCTTTTCCAGGGCCAGGGCTGGCTATAAGGACTATAGGCGAAGTCACCAAGGAAAAGCTAGATATCCTCCGGGAGGCCGATGCAATATTTAGGGAGGAGATCGCTAAAGCGGGGCTAGATAAAGAAATATGGCAGTACTTTGCAGTTCTGACGAATATGAGAAGTGTTGGGGTTACAGGAAATGAAAGGACCTACGATTACACTATTGCCCTTAGAGGAGTAACTAGTATTGATGGGATGACTGCGGACTGGGCCCGGATACCCTATGAAGTACTTGATATTATATCCAATCGTATCGTCAATGAGGTGCCCCATGTTAATAGGGTAGTATATGATATCACCAGTAAGCCCCCGGCTACTATCGAGTGGGAGTAAATCCTATCAAATATATTGATTTTTATATCAAAAGATGATAGTTTAATAATGTCTGGTTGTTTTAGTCTTGCTTAGTAAGATAATATGGGAGGGGTAATCAATGAAACAATTTATGGATGAAAACTTTTTACTTACTAATGATGCTGCTATCAGGCTCTATCATGAATATGCCAAGGATATGCCGATCTATGATTATCATTGTCACTTAAGTCCAAAGGAAATTTGGGAGAATAAAAAGTATGATAATATTACCCAGATTTGGCTATATGGCGACCACTATAAATGGAGAGCAATGCGAAGCAATGGTATCGACGAGGAGTACATAACTGGAAATGCTAGTGATTACGATAAATTTGTAGCCTGGGCTAAAACTGTTCCCTATGCCATCGGAAATCCATTATATCATTGGTCTCACTTGGAGCTGAGACGCTATTTTGGCGTATATGAATTGATTAATGAAGAAAATGCAAAAATTATATGGGATAAGGTCAATGCTCAGCTGTCTGATGATAAATTTACTCCCAGGGGATTTATAAAGCAATCCAACGTAAAACTGATTTGTACAACGGATGATCCTACAGACGACCTGGAATACCATAAGAAGATTGAGAGTTTAGAGGATTTTGATACTACAGTACTTCCTGCTTTCAGACCGGATAAAGGGGTTGAAATTACCAAAGATACTTTCAGAGGCTGGGTAGAAAAGTTAAGCGAGGTATGGGGTAAGCCTATCAACAACTATTCGGATTTTTTAGCTGCTCTAGAGGCAAGGATCGATTTCTTCCATAGCCGGGGATGCAGATTGTCTGATCATGGTTTAGACTATGTGCCCTACAGGGAAGCTAGCTTTGAAGAAGTGGATGAAATATTTAAAAAAGGATTAAATGGAGAAAGCATAACTCTTGAGGAAGAAGAAAAATATAAGACATATACACTGAGATTTTTCGGAGAGCAATATGCAAAAAGAGAGTGGGCTATGCAGCTTCACATTCAGGCCATGAGAAATAACAATACCAGGATGTTTAAAAAACTGGGACCGGATACCGGATTTGATTCCATCAGCGATCACCAAATTGCTTATCCCTTGTCTAGATTTATGGATTCATTAGAAAGGGAAGGAAATCTCCCCAGAACGATCCTCTATTCGCTCAATCCAACTGACAACTATGTCATTGGCACCATGCTAGGAAACTTCCAAGGGGACGGAATTCCTGGAAAGATCCAGTTTGGTTCCGCTTGGTGGTTTAATGACCAAAAAGACGGAATGGAGGAGCAGATGAAAGCCCTTGCTAACTTAGGGCTGCTCGGCAGATTTATCGGTATGTTGACCGATTCAAGAAGCTTTCTATCTTTTACTCGCCATGAGTATTTTAGAAGAATTTTATGTAACTTAATTGGAGAGTGGGTAGAAAACGGGGAGCTTCCGAATGATTTTGATTTCTTAGGCAGAATAGTACAGGGAATTTGCTACAATAACGCAAAAGAATACTTTACCATGGAATTAAAATAGTTCATCATTAAGAATAGTCTATCGCTAGGACCCCGCAAAAGCGGGGTCTTTTTTGTTAAATTTAGCCATATCACCCTACTAAATCCGAACATTTATCATAAAAAACAAAAAAACGTTCAAAAAATATATTGACAACCCTCCCAAAGTTTGATACCATCATATTGTAAAAATTAACACAACTCATATAATCCCGGTAATATGGTCCGGAAGTTTTCTACCAGGCAACCGTAAATTGCCTGACTATGAGTGGTGTTTCGACTATTTTTGCTAATTTTAAAATTTTGGCAAAAAATGCGTAACTCACTCTAGTCAGAGGGTTATGCATTTTTTATTTTTAAAAAAGGTAGGATAAAAATACCTAATTTTACGTTGAGGAGGATCATCGATGTTGGAGAAATTTTTTAAGCTAAAGGAAAACGGTACCAATGTGCGTACCGAGATACTCGCAGGTTTTACCACTTTCTTTGCCATGGCTTACATTATTATGGTCAATCCAGCTATATTATCGCAATCAGGTATGCCATGGGGGGCAGTATTCCTAGCGACAATAATAGCAGCTGTAATAGGAACCTTGGTTATGGGTCTCTTTGCAAATGTACCCTATGCTCAAGCCCCTGGAATGGGTCTTAATGCATTTTTCGTATTTACAGTTTGTTTTGGTCTAGGTTTTAAATGGCAAGAAGCCCTTGCTATGGTATTTCTCTGTGGTCTTATCAATATAATAATTACCGCAACTAAAGTTCGTAAGCTGATTATTAAAGCAATTCCGGTGAGTTTGCAAAATGCTATCGGTGGAGGAATTGGTATTTTCATAGCATACATCGGTATTAAAAATGCAGGTCTTTTGCAGTTTACTTCCGATCCTGGCACCTATGAGCTGCTCGACAGCGGAACTGTTATTGCAAGCTCTGCAGCGGTTCCCGAGATTGTTCCTTTAAATTCTCCTGAAGTTCTACTTGCTATATTTGGCCTTATATTGACAGTTATTCTTCTTATACGTAAAGTAAGAGGAGCTATTTTCCTTGGTATAATCATAACAGCTCTTGTAGGAATACCACTGGGAGTAACGCAGTTTGGTTCAACTGTTAGCTTTACAGAAGCGTTGTCACAGCTTCCAGAAACTATGTTTGCCGTTTTTGGCAATCCCGGACTTTTGTCCCTGTTTAATGATGCTAGCAAGCTGCCTCTTGTGCTTATGACGATATTTGCTTTTAGCTTGGCAGATACTTTTGATACAATTGGTACTTTCATTGGAACCGGGCGTAAAAGCGGTATATTTTCTGCAGAAGATGAAAAAGCCTTAGAATCAAGCACAGGATTTAAATCTAAAATGGACAGAGCTTTATTTGCCGATGCCATTGCTACTTCAATCGGGGCTATCTTTGGTACATCCAACACTACCACCTACGTAGAAAGTGCGGCTGGTATCGGTGCAGGCGGACGCACTGGTTTAACTAGCGTTGTTGTGGCAATATTGTTTATACTAAGCGCTTTCTTTGCTTCGGTTATTAGCGCTATTCCTGCGGCAGCTACAGCTCCTGCTCTAATCATAGTTGGTATTATGATGCTTTCCGCATTTAAAGATATCGAATGGGAAGATCTCGATGAAGCGATCCCGGCATTCTTTGCAGGAATATTCATGGCTCTATGTTACAGCATTTCCTATGGTATCGCCGCTGGATTTATATTCTACTGCGTAGTGAAGGTATTCAAAGGTGAAGCGAAAGATATTAATCCTGTCTTATGGATATCAACCGCTCTGTTTATCATCAACTTTATTATCTTAGCAATAATATAACTAACTTTATAAACTGGTTTATAATAAATTAGTTGACAAAATTGAAATCCGATTAGTATTTCTCTAATCGGATTTCAATTTTCAAGCTTATTGAAATTGAATAGGAGGATGTGGCGTGCACTTAGTAGGAATCGTTATGGGAAGCCAATCGGATTTTCCAGTGGTAGAACCAGCGATAAAATTGTTGAAATCTTTCAATATTTCAGTTGAAGTAAGGGTGATATCTGCCCATAGGACTCCTGAAGAAGCTGCCAGCTATGCCAAGGAGGCAGCTGAAAGAGGAGTTGAAGTCATTATAGCTGCTGCTGGAAAGGCAGCCCATCTACCTGGAGTATTAGCCGCTTATACAATATTGCCCGTGATAGGTTTACCTGTAAAATCATCAACTATGGATGGTCTAGATTCTTTACTATCCATTGTACAAATGCCTAGTGGAGTACCAGTGGCTACGGTTGCAATAAACGGCAGCGAAAATGCAGCGCTTTTAGCTGTACAGATTCTTGCACTGAAAGATACTGCTTTGGCTGAAGCATTAAGGGATTATAGGGCTCAGATGGTTGAAAGTGTTAAAAAACAGGATGAAAAGGTTCAAGAGGAGATCGCCAGATGGACAGACTAAGAGAAAAATGCGGAGTTTTTGGAATTTTCGCTTTTGAACCTTTGGCAGTAGAGGAGATAAGCTACTTTGGCCTCTATGCCCTTCAGCATAGGGGTCAGGAGAGCGCAGGCATTGCTGTTTCCGACGGAAAAAATGTAAAATATCATAAGGCGAAGGGCTTGGTGCCCGAGGTTTTTGACGAAAGTTCCATATCTAATCTAAAAGGTGGCAAGATCGCAATTGGCCATGTTCAATACTCAGCAGCAGGGCAAGATTATATTAGTAATGCACAGCCGTTGGTGATTAAGTATAAAAATGGTTATTTTGCTTTAGCCCACAACGGACAATTGGTTAATGCTGAAAATCTTCGTAGGGAATTGGAGGATAAGGGAGCCGTTTTCCAGACCTCTACCGACAGTGAAGTTATTGCCAATCTAATAGCTCGGCAAGCCTCAGAAAATATAGAAACTTCTATAAAATCGGCTGTAGAGACTATCAAAGGTTCCTTCGCTTTAGTTATCATGACAGAAGATAAGCTTATTGCAGTTCGAGACCCCAATGGCATGAGGCCTCTTGCCCTAGGAAAGCTTGGCAGCTCTTATGTTATTGCATCCGAATCCTGTGCCTTTGATGCGATAGGAGCAGATTTTATCAGGGATTTGAGGCCAGGGGAGATAATAGTGATCGATAGAGATGGATTGAAGAGCCTGCAAGTGCCAGTGCCTTTAGAAACCTCCCTATGCATATTTGAATTTGTATATTTTGCCCGCACCGACAGCACTATTGATGGAATCAGTGTGTATATAGCTCGTAAAGAGGCAGGGAAAATACTTGCCATGGAGCAGCCGGTTGAGGCAGATCTGGTAATAGGGGTACCAGATTCTGGAACAACTGCAGCTATCGGCTATGCTGAAGCTTCCGGAATTCCTTTTGGGGAAGGCTTGATAAAGAATCGCTATGTAGGCCGTACCTTTATCAAACCAAGTCAACGCATGAGGGAGCAAGCGATTCGAATAAAGCTTAATGCACTCGGGAAGATAGTGAAAGGCAAGAGAATTGTTATGATTGATGACTCTATTGTAAGAGGAACTACCAGTAAAGCAATTGTAGAAATGCTTAGGCTGGCTGGAGCGAAGGAAGTACACATGAGGATTAGCTCTCCTCCAATTAAGTATCCATGCTACTTTGGAATCGATACTCCCAGTAGAAATGAGCTGATCGGTGCCTCCTACACAGTTGATGAAATCAATAAGATAATTGGTGCGGATTCTTTAGGATATCTAAGCATGGAGGGGCTTCTGAAAACTGTAGAAGGAAGCGGCTGTGGATTTTGTACGGGTTGTTTTAACAATTGCTATCCGATTGAATTAGAGCTAGATAATGACAAAATTGAAGCGGAGGGTTGAAAAAAGGGATGAAAAAAAAAGGATGGACTTATAAAGATGCTGGGGTGGATGTAGAGGCTGGGTATAGGGCTGTAAAACTGATGAAAGAGCACGTTGCAAAGACCTTTGATGCTAATGTAATTGGTAGTATCGGCAGCTTTAGCGGAGCCTATGCTCTTGATCTTAAGGGGATGGAGGAGCCAGTACTGGTGGCGGGTACTGACGGAGTAGGGACCAAGCTGCAGCTGGCCTTTTTAATGGACAAACACGATACTATAGGGCAAGATTGCGTTGCCATGTGTGTCAATGACATCGTATGCCAAGGGGCAAAGCCTTTATTTTTCCTCGATTATATAGCAACTGGAAAACTGCTGCCTGAAAAGATAGCTCAAGTTGTGAAGGGAGTTTCCGATGGCTGCATAGAAGCAGGCTGTGCTTTGATTGGTGGAGAAACTGCAGAAATGCCGGGATTTTATAAGGAGGACGAATACGACCTGGCTGGCTTCGCAGTAGGGATTGTAGATCGCAGCAAAATAATTGACGGGACTTCTATTGAAGAAGGGGATGTACTTGTAGGTTTGGAATCTTCAGGGGTTCACAGCAATGGCTATTCTCTTGTAAGAAAATTGGTAATAGAAGAAAAGAATCGTTTGATGGATTACGAAGAATCCCTGGGTATGACGGTTGGAGAGGAGCTGTTAAAGCCGACCCGGATTTATGTAAAAGCTGTTTTAAAGGCCATAGATAAATTTAGCATCAAGGGTATTGCCCATATAACCGGGGGAGGTTTTATAGAGAATATACCCAGGATTCTTCCCCAAGGCTTGCAAGCTAAAGTCTTCATGGGAAAATGGCCGATTAAACCTATATTCTCGTTAATTAAGAAGTGGGGAGCGATAGAAGAGAGGCAGATGTTTAATACGTTTAACATGGGAATAGGAATGGTGATAGTTTGTCCAGAGCAAGATGCTGATGGATTGGTAAGCTTTTTAGCCGGAGAAAATTATGCCGCCCATATAATAGGACATATAGAGCGGGGAGAAGAAGGAGTTGTATTTGAGCGATGAAAAAGCTAGGCGTACTAATATCCGGGGGAGGCAGCAATCTTCAGGCCCTTATAGATAAAATAGAAAGCGGCTATATATCTGCCTCAATTGAGATCGTTATCTCAAATAGGGCCAACGCTTATGGCCTAGAGAGGGCAAAAAATCACGGCATTCCCACAGCAGTGATATCTAAGAAAGATTATACCGATGAATATGAATTCAATAAGGCTATCCTAGATGAGTTGGAAAAATATAAGGTGGACTTGGTGGTCCTGGCAGGCTATCTAAGCATACTTTCCCCCGAAGTAGTAGATAGGTATAAAAACAGGATTATAAACATCCATCCCTCATTGATACCTGCTTTCTGTGGTAAGGGATATTACGGAAAAAAGGTTCATCAGGCTGTATTGGATTATGGGGTTAAGGTGACAGGAGCTACGGTACATTTTGTAGATTATGGGACGGATACAGGGCCTATCATTTTACAAAAGCCTGTCCTAGTGCAGCCAGACGACGATGTAGAAAGTCTGGCTAAAAGAGTTTTGGAAGTGGAACACGAATTGCTGCCTAAGGCGGTTAAGCTGTGGGTGGAGGATAGGCTCCAGGTCCAGGGAAGAAAGGTAATGATAGAGCCTCTAGATATCTGATAAATCTATATGGGAGGAGATATATGATGAAAAAACGTGCACTTATTAGCGTATCTGATAAGACGGGAATTGTAGAATTTGCATCAAAGTTACATCAACTAGGGGTGGAGATAATATCTACTGGAGGGACAGCAAGGGTTCTTAGGGAAGCAGGTATTCCTGTCACAGGAGTAAGCGAGCTGACAGGTTTCCCAGAATGCTTAGATGGAAGGGTAAAAACATTGCATCCTAATATTCATGCAGGAATTTTGGCTATTAGGAGCAATGAAGAGCATATGAGACAGCTTTCGGATTTAGGAATCCAGCCTATCGATTTTGTAGTAATAAATCTATATCCTTTCAAAGAAACTATCTTAAAAGAGGATGTAAAATTAGAAGAAGCTATTGAAAATATAGATATAGGAGGGCCAACCCTATTGAGGGCTGCCGCTAAAAATAGCCAGGATGTAGTAGTGGTTGTGGATCCCGATGACTATCCGAAGGTAATAGATGAGCTAGAAAATAAAGGGGAAGTGTCAAGGCAGACTAAATTTTCATTGGCAGCGAAGGTTTTTGAACACACGGCCCATTATGATGCGTTGATAGCCGAGTATTTTAGAAAACAGTCGGATTCTGAGGAATATCCAGAATTATTGACATTGACTTTTGAAAAGGTACAATCCATGCGGTATGGAGAAAACCCGCATCAAAGCGCAGTTTTTTACCGTGAAGTAGGAAATTATCCAGGAAGCCTTGTAAATGCAAAGCAGCTTCATGGCAAGGAGTTATCCTTTAACAATATAAATGATGCTAACGGAGCCCTATCCCTTCTGTATGAATTTGACGAACCGACCGTCGTTGCTGTTAAGCACGCTAATCCCTGTGGCGTCGCCAGCGCTCCAACTATCTATGAAGCATATAAAAAAGCTTATGAAGCGGATCCGGTTTCAATCTTTGGGGGTATAGTAGCAGCCAATAGGGAGATAGACAGGAAAACTGCGGAGGAAATCAATAAGATTTTCATTGAAATAGTAGTAGCTCCTTCATATACGGAGGAGGCGCTGGAAGTATTGACTAAAAAGAAAAATATCCGCATATTGCAGCTGGAGGATATACAAGGGCCTAGAAGAAAAGATGTGTGGGATATGAAGAAAGTTTATGGAGGGCTGCTGGTGCAGCAGGAAAACTATGAGCTGCTTCCAGAATTGTCAGATTTAAAGGTAGTTACTGAGAAAAAGCCTACAGAGAAGGAAATGGAAGATTTGATCTTCGCGTGGAAGGTAGTAAAGCATACAAAGTCCAATGGAATTGCAATAGCTAAGGACAAGCAATCCCTAGGAATAGGACCTGGGCAAGTCAATAGAATATGGGCAGCCGAACAGGCTATAGAAAGAAGCGGCGATAAGGTGAAAGGGGCTGTGATGGCCTCAGATGCATTCTTTCCTTTCCCCGACTGCGTAGAAGCGGCTGCTAAAGCAGGAATTACAGCGATCATACAGCCAGGAGGCTCCATAAGGGATCAGGAGTCTATCGATGCATGTAATAAATATGGAATAGCTATGATATTTACAGGAATGCGGCATTTTAAGCATTAAAGGGTGGGATGATAAGGTGAAGGTATTAGTAGTCGGAGGAGGCGGAAGGGAACACGCCATTGTATGGAAAATTAGCCAGAGTCCAAAGGTATCTAAAATCTACTGCGCTCCGGGAAATGGTGGGATATCAGAAATCGCGGAGTGTGTAGATATTAGGGCTACCGACATTGATGGTATGGTACAGTTTGCAAAGGATAATCAGATTGATCTAACTGTAGTAGCTCCCGATGATCCCTTGGCCTTGGGGATGGTAGATGCTTTAGAAGCAGAAGGCCTTAAGGCTTTTGGGCCTAATAAGAAAGCGGCTCAAATAGAAAGTAGCAAAGTGTTTGCTAAAGGGCTGATGAAAAAATATAATATTCCTACAGCGGAGTATGAAGTTTTTGATGATTATGAAGAGGCGGTAGCGTATATAAAGGCAGCAGACTATCCCTTGGTAATAAAAGCCGATGGGCTGGCTTTGGGGAAGGGTGTAATTATAGCTGAAGATAGAGAGCAGGCACAAGAAGCCTTAAATGCAATTATGGTAGAAAAAATATTTGGAAATGCAGGAAAGCGAGTAGTAATTGAAGAATTCTTAACTGGAACTGAAGTGTCTGTGCTGGCTTTTACAGATGGAAAAACGATAGTACCCATGGTAAGCTCCCAAGATCATAAGAGGGCCTATGATGGGGATAGGGGGCCCAATACTGGGGGGATGGGGACTTTTTCCCCCAGCCGGGTCTACACTCCAGATATTGCAGAAGAAGTTGAAAAAACTATCATGGAGCCTACCGTAAAGGCTATGAGGCAAGAAGGCTGTCCGTTTAAAGGGGTATTGTACTTTGGACTTATACTGACTGAAAAGGGACCGAAGGTACTCGAGTACAATGCTCGATTTGGAGATCCGGAGACCCAGGTGATACTTCCCAGGTTAAAGACCGATTTGATAGACATTTTTTTGGCAGTAATAGATGAAGAACTGGATAAAATAGATATACAGTGGGAGGATAATGCAGCTGTCTGTGTAATCCTGGCTTCAGGAGGTTATCCCGGTGATTATAAGAAGGGATATGAGATTTTCGGGCTTGAAGCCTTAGAGGATGGTACGGATACATTAGTATTCCATGCGGGGACGATAAAGAAAAACGGAAAGTACTATACCAATGGCGGCCGAGTTCTTGGTATCACTGCTGTATCGGAGAATCTGGACAAAGCTATAGAAAAAGTATATGAAAAAGTAAAGCTGGTCAGTTTTACCGACATGTATTATAGGAAGGATATTGGGATAAAGTAGGATAAGGTAGAAGCTATAAATTACGTAAGGAGAGAGCCTATGAAAAAAGGATATGTGCAGGTGTATACTGGAGATGGAAAGGGCAAAACCACAGCAGCTATCGGACTGGGAGTTAGGGCAGCAGGCAGAGGTCTGAAGGTAATAATGATACAATTTTTAAAAGGTGTTTTTACGGGAGAGCTGGAAGGCGTTAAAAAACTTTCTCCTCAATTTCATATAATTCGTTTTGCTGAAACCGATAAATTTTTCTGGGAGCTTTCTGAGAAGGAAAAACAAGAACTAAAAGAAAAAACCCAAAAACAACTTCAAGAGCTGGATGAGTATATGAAGGATGAGGCCTGCGACATTCTAATATTGGATGAAATTATGGCTGCCATCCACGGAGGCTTGGTCAGCGTTGAACAGGTTTGCGATATTGTAGATAATAAGCCGGAGGGAATGGAGCTTATTTTAACGGGTAGAAATGTGCCTGAGGCAATTGCAGAGAGGGCTGACCTGATTACGGAGATGAAGGCGATAAAACATTATTCTCAATTGGGAGTACCAGCAAGAGAAGGGATAGAATTATAAAAAAGCTGGTATACGGCAGACTAACAATCTGCTGCATACCAGCTCTTTTGTTATTTTTTTGATAAATATTATAGATTAAATGCTTCTATCAAGGCTTCTATAGCATTTTTTTCAAATATTTGATCGATAATACATGAAATTTTAGTTTCAGAAGTACTAACAGCCCTAACTAAGATCCCTTGCCTTGCAAGGGCCTTAAAAACTTTTGCTGCTATTCCCGATTGATATTCCATGCCAGGGCCTTCAACGGTTAATTTGGCAATGTTATCGTTTATTTCAAAGTTCATCCCATTCAATTTATTAGAAACATCTTTCAAAATTGCTACAACATTATCTTTCTCGGATACAGGAACGGTAATACAAATATCAATACTTTCGTTGCTATTAGTAGTCTGGCTTATCATATCAACGATTATATTTTTATCTGCTAATGCTTTAAATAGCAGGTTTATTGCATCGGGATTATTAGGCAACTGATAGAAAGATACCATCATATATGCTTGCGTAGAATATACATTGGTGACACTGCTTTTTTCTTTTAAAAGGTCTTGCATATCATAAATTCCACTGGATTTTCCAACGATGAATCGCGCTGCTAATAATGCTCCAACGGCAAAAATATGTTTAGACTGGGCGGTATGGGTAATCTCAAGCACTTCGTCATTACCCGCAAAAATTACAGTATGCTCTCCTACAATAGTGCCTCCTCTTACTGCGTGGATACCAATTTCTGCTGGGGATCTCCGATCGTTTTTTGAATGTCTTCCAAACACATAATTTTTTGAGCCCAGAAAAACCTTATTTATAGCATCGGCTAATGCGTATGCAGTGCCGCTGGGAGAGTCGATTTTTTGATTGTGATGTTTTTCTATTATTTCGATATCGAAGGAGTCCCCTAGTGCTTGAGCAGCTTTTTGAACTAATTCATACATTAGATTGACTCCTAGGGACATATTAGCAGCTTTAAATATAGGGATTTTACTGCTTGCCTCTTCAATCTGTACCAGGTCCTTTTCACTATGCCCTGTTGTGGCGATAATTAGTGGTATATTTCGTTTAACGGCCTCTTCTAATAAACCGGAAAGGGCTTGAGGTACTGAAAAGTCTATTATTACATCGCAATCCAGCGGGCATTCAGATAAGGAGGAATAGACAGGATAGGGATTTTCATTAGCTTCGGTTACCCTGTCTATTCCTGCTACTATTTCTATATCTGGTTGCTCTGATGCTATTTGGGATAGCACTCGCCCCATTTTCCCATTGCATCCATTAATAATGATTCGCATCATTTGTTTAGGTCACTCTCCATTCGTTAAATTATAGCTGTCCATTTGCCCAATATTCTATGAGTTTTTCTGCAATTTGAACGGTATTGGTGGCAGCTCCCTTACGGATATTATCTGCTACTACCCAAAGATTGATGCCGTTTTCAACACTTTCATCCCTACGGATGCGGCCGACGAAGACTTCGTCCTTATTCTCAGCAGTAATTGGCATGGGGTATTGATTTTCAGCAGGATTATCTACTAGTACTATGCCAGGCGCATCGGCTAATATCTGTTTTAGCTCATCTAAGTCAAAGGGTTTTTCAAACTCCACGTTTATAGATTCGCTATGCCCATGGAAAACAGGAACTCGAACTGTGGTGGCTGTAATCCTTAAGCTATAGTCCCCTAGTGTTGTTTTGGTTTCTTCTTTCATGGTCTTTTTTTCTTTAGTGTATCCATTTTCTACGACATCAGCTATATGCGGTATACAATTTCCAAATATTGGGTGAGGGAATTTTTGGGGTGGTTTTCCATCTATACCGTCCTTGAGATCATTATAGCCCTGGACCCCTGCTCCTGAAACTGCCTGATAAGTAGAATATATAATTCTTTTAATTTTGTATCGGTCATGAAGGGGTTTTAGTGCCACGACTGCTTGGATTGTGGAACAGTTGGGATTTGCAATGATTCCCTTATGCTTCTTGATATCTTCAGGGTTAACTTCAGGCACCACAAGGGGTACATCTTCGTCCATTCTCCATGCGCTGCTGTTGTCGATAACAACAATTCCTTTTTCCACAGCTATAGGTGCAAAAACTTTGCTGACACTTGCACCAGCTGAAAACAGTGCAATGTCAATGTTTTTTCCATCGAAACAGCTTTCAGTCAGCTCTTCGACAACATAATCTTTACCCATAAACGGAATAGTGGTGCCGGCCGACCGGGCGGAAGCAAATAGGTAATAATTTTCAATTGGAAGCTGCCTTTCTTCAAGTACTTCTAAAAATTTACGCCCTACCATGCCTGTGGCTCCAACAACGGCTAAATTATATTTTCTCATAACTTTTTCCTCCCGCATCTATATATTTATTTGGTTATAAATTATAGGCATTTTAGTTCATCTAGTAAAATAGCGGCTGATGTGTTTTACCAGCCGCGTGCTTTCATAGCATAGAATTCGTAGAATACCATAGGGCTATGTAAATACCCTTTGGGTATCTACTATATTCATATACTGAGAAAGCAGTTAGCGCTCCATCAAACCGAAATTTGATGACAATCTAAGAGTTATTCACCCTTAGATCAGGATACAGCCCTCGGGCTTGCTGCATCCTTCGGCATCTTTTCCTTTCAGCGCCTTCATCGTATCCCGACTTCTCCAGCAGCCTACTAATAAAAGATGCACCTCTAAACTGCCTATATTATTTTTTTTAATATAATACCATCCATTTATTATATTGTCAAACAATAATAACAATTCATCCATTGATATTTAATTTAAAAAAAGGTATTATAAAACTAAATAGCTAATATAATTATATGATTGCGGGGGAAAGATGTGAAGGTTCAAAATGATATATATACTTTAAAAGAAGAAGTAACAAAACATAGAAGATGGCTTCATCAGCACCCTGAGATTGGCTTTGAAGTTGAGAAAACTAGGGATTATATTCTTTCGGTATTAAAGGAGCTAGATTTTGATAAAATAGAACTGCTGGCAAATACGGGAATAAAGGCAGTCATTAAAGGCGCGAATAGCAATGGAGTATATGCGTTCCGGGCAGATATGGATGCTTTAGAAGTGCAAGAGCAAACTGGCTTAGATTTTGCATCTCGGTATAAAGGAAGAATGCATGCATGCGGCCATGATGGACATATGGCAATACTGCTGGGGTTGGCAAAATGGATGCACATGAATAAAGAAAGTCTAAAGCATGATGTAGTATTGATATTCCAACCTGCTGAAGAAACAGAAGGTGGCGCCTACCCGATGATACAGGAGGGGGTTTTAGAAGATCCCAAGGTAGATGTTATCTTTGGCCTGCATTTGTTTCCAGATATTCCGCAGGGCAAGGTTGGCTTGCGCTCAGGCCCTCTAATGGCACAAGCTTGTGAATTTGATATTAACTTAAAAGGTAAGAGCGCCCATGGTGCCATGCCCCACAGGGGTACAGATGCTCTTTTGGCTGCTTGTTATTTTGTAACGAATCTGCAATCGATAGTCACCCGAAAGATAAATCCCCTGGAAAATGCACTCGTTACTATAGGAAGGATGGAAGCAGGGGAAGTGCGCAACAAATTGGCTGAAAATGTAAAAATGGAAGGGATAGTCCGAACTTTTAGCGATGATGTCTATAACATTATAGAAACAAACATTTTAAATCTATTGCAGGGGCTAGAAAAAGCTTATGGAATAGAGGGAAAATATGAAGTAAAAACTTATTATCCAGTGGTCAGCAATGATTTGAAATGGACAAGCAAGGTGAAAAATATATTAGATAATGATGTCGTGGTGGAGGCCTCCCCGCTTATGATTGCAGAAGATTTTGCTTTTTATCAGCAAAAAGTTCCCGGAGTATACTTTTTGTTAGGTACTGGAAATCCTTCTAAAGGATATGCATACCCCCTTCATAGCAATCGCTTTAATTTTGATGAAGAGGTTTTGTTATACGGAATACAGCTATACGTAGATATATTAAATAATTTATAAGCTTTGTCATTTTAATTATAGAAGCATATAGTATAATTACGATGTGTAATTAATAAATTGCCAAAGGAAGTTAGGAGGATGTTTCTATGAAAGAATGGGGAAGATTAATTACCGCTATGATTACGCCTTTTGATCAGGACTTAAATGTTAACTATTCAAAGGCTGTTGAACTAGCCAAGAAGTTAGTAGACGAAGGGACCACTGCTTTAGTGATATCCGGGACAACAGGGGAAGCACCCACATTAACGGATGAGGAAAAATGTGAACTCTTTAGGATATTGAAGAGGGAAGTAAATGTACCAATTATAGCGGGAATTGGCACGAACAACACCAGGGCTACAATTGAGCTGGGCAAGAAGGCTGTGG
>CALGOY010000192.1 GCA_937960725.1 uncultured Bacillota bacterium | reverse complement strand
CTCTAATATGGGTAGTTCTGCTTTAAGGCGGGAATAAGGAGGCCCTGATTCAATATTAGAATAATATACGATTTCTAAGGATATAAATTCCTCATCAAAAGCAATGCTCTCTAATGTAATCGTAGTATTTTTTATATTTCCTAGCTCTTTTCCAAATTCTTTATTTCCCTTTCCCCTACCATCTGAATTAATTTCATTTAGATCTATTTCAGCTACAATATTTTCTGTTCCAACGATATCTAGAGATTTTAGCTGAAGTTTTAATGAAGTTGGAATAGTGTTAAAAGGTGGAAATTCAATATAATAACAATGCTTTGAATTTTCTAAAGCGATGTTAGGCATTCCGCTTATTTCAAGTTGTTCCCCTTTATCAGTTTGAATGCTTCCATGGAATCCGTATATTATTTCTAAATTCGGACTTGTATAAGAAAAATAAATTTTATTAGAAGATATACCTGCTTCGAGTTCATAAAATTCTATAGTACTATCATTGATTTGAGCTGAAGCTTCAAGTTTATAGCTCTCCACTGGTTCTTCTTTAATGCACTGCTCTACGCCTAATACTATAGCTTCAAAGCTATATTCGACATCATCAATATACAGATAGGGTTCAAAATGTATTTCAGCTGTATCGTCAGTTATATTTTCTAATACAGGGAAGGTTGCAAAGCTGTAAAATCCATTATTAAATAAAACGCCCCTCTCCGATGGCCTTCCTACTGATTCGTGAGGATCATATTTAATAAACTTAGTAGATTTTTGGCTATCTGTAAAAAAGTGTCCCCCTAAATATGCTATCTGATCATAGTTTTCGACATGATAAAGAACATAAATATTTTTTTTACTATACCAAATTCTATCGATTTTTAATATGTAGGGTTTATCAGCTATTTCATAAGATTTATGTATAGGCACTACCAAATCAGCATCTTCTGCCCTTTTTAATCCTGGAATAGATCGATAATAAAAAAAACGCACTCCTTCTATGGTTTCTTCTTCATTAAATGCTGGTTCAGCAGCATTTTGTTTTCGGATAACCAATATGCCAACTGCTGCTATAATCAAAAAAAGCACCGATAAAAATGCTAAAAATCTCTTATTTTTCATCGACTACCCTCCGAAAACTGTTTTATATATATTATAATATCACAAGAATTCGCCAATATCATCCAAATTTTTATAAAATCAAACAAAAAAGAGCAAACCTTTTATAAGTTTGCTCTTTTTTATACTTATAATCAATTTTCAATTAAAGTATAATTTAATTCAATAATCTTCATAAATATAAGGAATAGCTTTAGGAAATATATCCATGATTTGATCGATTTTGTTGGCTCTATTTACCTCTAACAGTCCATAATCTATAGCTTGATCTACTGAAATATAACCCCATAGAAGTTGGGCTAAGCTTGTAATATCAATTTTAAAATCAGGATTTTTGTTGGTAGGATAAACAGCTGTTTTCCCATCAACCGATTTTATATTATATATTTGGTTATTCCATTCTAAAAACCTGTCTACTATCTCTATTGCCAAATCTAATTCTATATCAGCAGGTTCTGGTATAACTGCTTCTAACGCCTTGGCTACATCGACTATTCTTCCCATAACGAAGGGTTTTTCCATACGCTTTATCCCATATTTTTGAAGAAAAAAGTTTTCACTATAGATATTTGGTCTCTGCCATTGTATACGATCTATAATATCTGAATGGCCTAATGCAAACTTAAGTAATGCATACTTTGATTTTTGATCCGTATAAGCCATTTCTCTTATGGAAAATTTCCTATTCTCTATGTAGTAAATAATGTAACCTCCGAGCCCTTCTTTATCTGTGTATAAATAAGCATGGCCTTGATACAGCTTAATATCGTCCAGTAACCTCATCCAGTCCTGACTGTTTCTACATACAAACCCATTCAACTGCTTAGCAAAAGTCAAATAGAACTTATTTAATAGAGGAATATCTTTTTCTTTATTTACAGGGCGAAACTGTCCCGTTATTTCGATTTCCCTGCAATAGGAGTTAAAGGAATCTATCGACCCACTGTATATTGCATGGGAATAACAGGTTTCCCAGCCATATTTCCTGTAAAACTCATATTTAAACGGTAATAATATGTTTACCCACTGCTTTCTCCTTCTTGCTTCTTCCAAAGCATAGCGGAGTAAGCGAGTAATATAACCCTTTCCTCTATCTTCAGGCCAAGTTGATACGCCAACAATATAGGAAGTTGTCATTTTTTGGCCCCTTAGCTGGATGGTATATGGCAGCAGTTGTAGTGCGGAAGCTATGCGGCCATTTTCTGCAGCCACAAGAGTGTTATGGGGCTGATATCTATTTTCAAAGAACCAATCATTAAATTCGTCAGGGTCATCAAAGCAATACTCCCAAAGCTTGCGGATATTAGCTGTATCACTAGGCGAAGCTAATCTATAATTCATGAATGCTTCCTCCACTGATCAATCTTCCTCATTGAGATATCCAGTATATTTTTTTATCATTTTAACAGGATAATATGATTTCTTAGCTTTCCGAAGCCCAGGAAGCCCCATATCTTCTTCTCTGTTTATATATTTTACATCGCTCCAACAATGGGCTGCAAACTGTTGATTGATCATGGCATAGCTTCCCCTATATTCTGTATTAGCTTTTTCTATATGTATTACTGCCATATCGGGATTTAATAACTCCCCTAACGCAAAGGCTTCAATCCGGCCATTAATTCTAAGGGCTCCTCCTTTTAAGCCGAGGGCGTCAAAATTTTTCAACGCTTCTATAACGGCAGATTTCTCTTCCTCAACCCCTCTACCCCTATCTTTCCTCGCAGCTGCCCATTGTATTTCTGCAATAATACATTCCTCGATATTATCGCTAGAAATCGGCTCATAAGAATATTCATATAGACTTTTGAAATTGTTAATATGATTGCGCTTTCTATGATATTTTCTACCTTTAAGATGAATAAGATCACTGCTTAAGTATACATAATCATAATTGTTTCTATCGGGTTCATATCGAAACATACCTGGAAAGGCTTGCTCCATTATTTCTTTTATTGGCTCAGTAATAGCTTTAATTATGATAGGAATATTATGTTTTTTACAATAGTCTATAACTTTCAATAAAGCTGTATCAAAACCCTCTTCAAAATCTCCCAGTGGAGGAAAAATAATTGGCAACTTCATGCGATAGCGCCCTATAATACAAAGATGATCGTCTATGATAGTGTGTTTTAGTTGATAATCATGCCGCCATATAAAAAAGTTTGTGAAGTTAAACTCAGAGTTTTCATGGTATCTTCGCGAAATATAACTATCAAATATTTTTTTATCCTCCAGCTCGATATCTTTAAAATTTATATCATCAATCACGACTACACCGGACCCTCCTCAAATTTATATATAACACAAAATATTATACATTAAACAGATACTTAATACAAAAATATAGGAGCAGTTTCAACTACTCCTACCCACTTAACACATCTATTTTATTATCCGACTGTATATTCTTAGATTCTATTAGCTTCGCTGTTTCTTTAAGAGTTTTGATTACACTCTGAAAATCTTCATAGAAGATAACGATTACATCTCCCGACTCAGCTTCCATCATAGCCTTTTTCAAGGCCTGATTTTCATTTAAAATTATCTCTATTTGTTTTTTAGGCTTACCGGATGAAACAACGCCCTCCAGTAGAAGCTGCGCTACCTCTCCTTCCCTTCTGCCTCTAGGATCCCTATCTTCTTTAATGATAATTTTGTCAAACATCTTTCCTGCAATAGCTCCCACTTTTCTTATAGAGCTATCCAATCGATCTCCAGGAACGCCAATTATACCAACGAGTCTAGAGGCACCCATTTTTTGAATCGCATCCCCTGTCTTTTGGTAGCTGGCTATGTTGTGGCCGTAATCAACTACTACCTTAAAGTCTTTGATATCGAAAACATTGAAACGTCCAGGGTTGTGGTTTTCATCAGACTTAAAAGTAGTTAATGCTTTTTCAATAGTAGAGATAGGTATATTCAATCCATATCCAACAGCTACTGCAGTTAAAGCATTTTCGATATTAAATATAAGTTTTCCATTATATGTGGCAGGAATTTTAGATACATGAACACTCTGTATCATGCTTTCACCTGTGGCTATTGTTATATAGCCATTTTTGAGGAAAACGGCAATTCCGCCCTCAGCCAAATGTCTATGGACTATTAGATTATCTTCTTCTTTCGAAAAGTAGATAATGTTGCTTTTAGTACGCTGGGCCGCTTGTACCACTAGCGGATCATCAGCGTTTAAGACAGCATATCCATTAGTCTTTACTGCCTCGACAACGAGGGATTTTACATAGAGCAGATCTTCTAACGTTTCTACTTCATTTAACCCAAGATGATCTTCGCTTATATTGGTTAATACTCCTATGTCGCTCAAATCATAGGCCAATCCTGAACGAATTATGCCTCCTCTTGCCGTCTCCAACACGGCAACGTCTATATTTTTATCCATTAAAAGCATCCTGGCGCTGGCAGGTCCGGTGGTGTCTCCTTGTAATATGCATCTATCATTGATATATACCCCTCCAGTGACTGCCATGCCAACATTTAATCCATGGGTTCTCAAAATATGCCCTACCATGCGGGTGGTGGTTGTTTTCCCATTGGTTCCTGTTATAGAAATTATTGGGATTGAATGTCGGCTTCCAGAGGGATATAGAAAATCCAATATATCATCAGCAACTTTTCTAGCTTTTCCTTTAGATGGATACAGGTGCATGCGAAGGCCAGGAGCAGCATTTACTTCAATTATGGCTCGGCCATTTTCTGTTATTGGGCTTCCAATGTCCTCGCAGCTGATATCAATACCCGCTACATCTAATCCAATAATCTGAGCTGCCTGAACAGCTATTTCCTTGTTTATCGGATGGATTTTTTCGGTACAATCGATTGCTTCTCCCCCAGTGCTGATATTTCCATTTTCCTTCAGCCGTACAACTACTCCAGGCCTTGGCACTGTATCGAGGGTATAGCCCTGTTTTTTTAATAAATTTTTGCTTATCTCATCAACAACTATTTTCGTTAGAGGCTTTTCGTGGTCTTCTCCCCTTCTAGGATCTGAATTTACTATCTCAATAAGTTGTTTGATACTATGGATTCCATCCCCCACAACCTGGGCAGGAATCCTTTGGGCTACAGCTGCTACCTTATCGCCCACTACTAAGACTCTATAGTCGTTTCCCTTTATATAGCGCTCTATTATGACATTCTCATCAATTTTAGAAGCGATTTTATAGGCTTCTAATACTTCATCTGGACTTTGTAAATTAAGAGACACTCCCCTACCTTGATTTCCCCTTTCGGGCTTTACGACTACAGGATAGCCTATTTTCTCGGCTAAATAAATAGCTTCCTCGGGCGATGAACAAACGTAGCCTTCAGGCACAGGTATTCCTGCTTCCATTAGTATTTCCTTAGTAGCGCTTTTATCGCAAGCCAAATCAACTGCAACGCAGCTGGTCGTATCTGTAATGGTAGCCTCTATTCTTTTTTGATATTTTCCATAGCCCAATTGAATAATACTGCCATTTCCGATTCGCGTAACTGGGATACCTCTTTCTAAAGCAGCATCTACAATGGCCTTAGTGCTAGGTCCTAATTCCCATTGGATAGCCTTTTCTTTTATCTTGCTTAGAGCTGTTTTTAAATCAAATGGCCGCTGATTGCATAAACTGTTGACCAAATCCACTGCCAGTTTTCCTGCCTCTATCCCTGCATACTCATTTTCATAAGCATATACTACTGTATATAGAGATGAATTTTTGATCTGCCTAGCTTTACCAAAACTGACGGAATAACCTAGCTCGTTTAATATTTCAAGAGCTATATGCTCTATCACATGGGCTAGATAAGTTCCCTCTTTTAGCCTCTCAATAAAACCTCCCGGGTATCCGAGGGAACAGTAATGTTCATAAAGCCCAGGTAAAAGTTCTAGCAAAGTTTCGTTAAAATGAGGAATTTCGCGAGTGGGAACGTCGTTCCATTCTCCTAAATCTATAATCATCTTCACTACTTTGCGATGACTGTATATATTTCTACCTTTATAGGCTTTTATATTTACAATCTTCAATGTATTTACCTCCTAATAATAGTAGGGCTTTCTTAATTTCATATCAAATGAAAATCCGGAAGGAAGTACATGCATTATAATATTGGTTACAGCTAATATTTCGTCGGGCTTAAGCTCTGATACATTAGTTAATTGTATATGGGTTCCATCTAAGACGGTAACCGCATTGGAGCCAATAACTTCAAAAGTAGCATCGTTCGATATAATAATAGCCGTATCTTCATCAATTCCTATACCTAAAATATGGGGATTTTGTGCAATTGCAGACAGCAACCGTCCGATCCGTCCCCTTTGTGCAAAATGTTGGTCTATAACTACTTCCCTTAACAGACCTAGTCCTGGTGCCATTTTAAGCGTACATTTTTTAGGTGCATCATCGTCGTTGCCTGAAGTTATCATGGTCTCACTCATAACAGAGGCACCAGCACTAGTTCCAGCAATAACGGCTCCCCGCTTGTATGCTTTAAACAAGGCCTTTTGCGCTATCGTTCCCCCAATGAGGGACGTGATGCGCAGTTGGTCACCACCTGTAAAAAAAATACATGATGCATTCTCTATCAATTGACCATATTGACTATTATTAGCATCTTCTCTGGAATGTATATGCAGTGCAAAAGCTCCAGCGCTTCCAAGCTTATCAAATATGTCAATATATTCTTTCCCCACCTCCTCAGGATGCTCTGTAGCGGCGGTCATTACTATTAAGTTTCCTTCCCGCTTTTTTGAAAGTTCTACTAACTTGCGAAGGATAATGCATTCTCCCTTTTTATCTTCAGCTCCGCCTATTATCATTAAAGTTCCTTCTACTTTTTCAGCCATATACCTTCCTCCGCTTTCTTACAATAATCATATTTTTTCATAATTTTTATATAATTATTCCATTATTAAAAATAATAAACAAAAAAGTGGTACCCATAGTTTAAGAGTACCACAAAAAAATTTTTTATTTTTTAACTTTCGATTTTTCTGCTTTCATGGCTTCGGTTTTTTCTATAACATCCAAAACTTTTTTTCGTCTTCTAGGCCCGTCTAAGTAGCTTAAACCACATAATATCGGAAATAATAGTATTGGAACTATAGCAACTGCTGGCATAAAATCATCAAAGCTGGTAAAGATCTTGATATAAGGTACTAGCCAAACTCTTAGAGCCACCTCAAAGTAATTAACTTTTTGAGATGCAAAGGCCATTGCTAACAAGTACAATATAATACCTGGAATAGAAGCTATTAGTCCGCTTATGAAGCCTTTAGATGGATGATATCTTCCACGCTTTACATCATTCTGACTGGCATAGCTAATATCGGCATAAATAATAATCCAAAATACCCCAATATAAATGAGGCCAATAAACCATTGATATAATTCTTTATCTTG
Organism: uncultured Bacillota bacterium; assembly: GCA_937960725.1. Lineage (GTDB taxonomy): Bacteria > Bacillota > Clostridia > Caldicoprobacterales > UBA3941 > CALGOY01. The sequence continues at coordinate 2,702 of CALGOY010000192.1, read as the reverse complement.
CCAAATACCAAACAATGCTGGCATTAGCGCAATCTGTACTATGGACATAACAGCATGGGTTCCTAAAATCTTAAGTCCAAACTTTACAACCCCCATATTCCACATCCTCTCTCACATTTGAATTCGCTTATATATAGTGTACAATAAATAAGAAGCAATTACCAGCGAATATTGCTACTAATTAGTTTTATATGAGATTGTTTTTGAAAACATAGATTGCAGCCTGAGTCCTATCGCATACATCGATTTTTTTAAAGATACTGGATACATGATTTTTAACTGTTTTTTCACTGATAAATAGCTCATCCCCTATTTCTTTATTGTTTTTGCCTTCTGCAATTAGTAACAATACCTCAAGCTCCCTTTGGGTTAGCTTGCTAATACGACTTTTATCGTATGTATCAGAAGATTTAGACTTATCTTTATGATTATCCATTAATTTATCATTAATACTAGATTGAATATAAGTTTGTCCCCTATAGACATCCCTAATAGCCTTTATAAGATTATCTGCCTCCTCATCTTTCATAACATATCCAGAAGCTCCAGAGTTTAAAGACTCCAATAGATATTGCCTATCATCATGGATTGTAAGTACAATTATCTTCGATTTACAGCCCTTCTTTTTTAATTCTTTTATAGCTTCAATACCATTTTTTTTAGGCATGTTTATGTCCATTAATATTACATCGGGCTGTAGATCTATAGCTTTATTCACTGCCTCTTGGCCATCGCACGCTTCACCGACAACCTCTATATCTTTTTCCAGTTCTAAAATTTGTTGAAGGCCTTTTCTCATCAATGAATGATCATCTGCAACCAAAACTTTAATTTTGTGCTCCATAAAACTCCTCCTTTGGCGGTGAGCATAATGGTATTTCTAACCTAATTATAGTTCCCTGATTTAATTGTGATTGTACTTTTAATCTTCCATTTAAAAGTTCTGCCCGCTGTTTCATACCATATAATCCAAATCCTCCGGAGTTTTTATCAGATTTTTTATTATTCAATACAGCATCTACATCAAATCCGACCCCATTGTCCATTATAGCACCTATTAGAACGTCGTTTTTTATTTTTAAATTAATACATACTTGAGTAGCATTGGAATATTTTTGAACATTATTTAATGCCTCTTGAATAATTCTAAAAACAGCTACTTCAATAATAGAATCCAATTTATATGTTTTAGGATATAGGTCTAAAACAACATCTATTTTTGTTTCTGCCATAAAATTTTCTACATAGCGTTCCAGAGTAGGTATAAGACCTAGGTCATCTAGGGACATAGGACGTAGATCAAATATAATCTTTCTAATTTCTTTTAAACTCAAACGTACAAGCTGTTTTAACTCTTTGATAGTTTCGCGAGCTTTTTCTAAATCGAAATCTATAAGCCTTTCGCAAATTTCGCATTTAAGAATCAAGTTGGATAAAGATTGGGCAGGACCGTCGTGGATATCCATGGCAACCCTGCGGCTCTCCTCTTCCTGTGCCATTATGATTCTAATTCCCATCTCTTCTTTTTGATATAGCTCTACTTTAGCATCGTCTATATTCACCAAAGCTATATTTAAATATCTTATGGCCGATGATACATGACTTATTAACTGCTCAGCCCGCTCTATAGTGTCTTGAACCCTCTTAATTTGCCTTTCTACTTCAGTTCTTTGGTCTAAAAGCAGTTTTTCTTGTTCTCTTTTAAGGATTAATTTAATCTGGAAATTTTTGGTCGTTTCATAGGCTGTACGGATCTCATGTTCGCTATAGCGCTTGAAATTTTTACTAACCTTCATTAAATTGTACCTGCTTTTTCGCTCTAGCAGTTCTAAATACTCTACTTCTTCAATTGTTTCCTTAACTTTTTGCTTAAGTTCAGCTAACTTTTGCTGCAAATGCTTGTGTTCATTTCTACATTCTTCAGCAATTTCGAATATTTGCTGTCTACCTTCGGATATTGCTTCTATAGTTTTGCGCACTATTTCGTCCATTTCAGAAAGTTTAGTGTTGCTATTATCCACGTTAGATCCCTTTCAAATAAGGATTAGTCATTATTTAGATATATAATTCTACAAAAAGATGTAAATTCCTCTAAATTTATGCAAATATTAAACAATTCCTTTATTCGTTATGATTAAATCCATGGGAATATCCCAATCTTCGACAGGTATAGAGTCTAAAATCTGGAAATCATAAGCTAAGGCAATTTTTATTGCATCATCCTTAACGCCCCTTAAAAATCTATCATAGAATCCCTTCCCATGGCCTAATCTATTTCTATTTCTGTCAAAGGCTAGGCCAGGAACTAATATTACATCGATATCCTTTGGGTCTACAGGCCGGATAAAGGGTTCTTTAGGTTCCATAATTCCAAAATAAGAGACGGATAATTCATCCATACTCAGTATTCTTGAAGGAATAAGCGTATAATCCTTAGTATCGCATATAGGCACTATTATTTCTTTTCCCATTTTTAGCAGTTCATTTATAATGTCGATAGTAGATACCTCATTTTTAAAACTAACATATGTCATAATTTTATTGGATTCTTTTATATAGCTGAGTGAAAATAAAGTATCTTTTATCTTTTTACTCTTCTCCCGTACTTCTTCAAAAGAAAGGGAATTCCGCTGTTTATGCATACGTTCCCTAATCAATTTTTTTCTCGCATTTAATTCATCCATTGAGTTCTTCATTTTACT
>CALGOY010000191.1 GCA_937960725.1 uncultured Bacillota bacterium | reverse complement strand
CTTAAGGACCCATTTTTCTTCATACCGGTTGCGGTCTCTGAATAGTACCTTTTCCTTTAGGGTGGTGCTTTTGTCCTTGTATATTTTGTACATCTTGGTAACGTCTCGTACGCTAATTACATTCACCGCTCTCCCCCCTATATCTCTTCCGCGAAATTTCTCTGCAGCCTGTTGAACGCAGCATTGCTGATTATAAGGAATGCAAATCCTGCGAGAAAAATAATCCCAAGCATCTTCATATCCGGTGCTTTGCCGTAGTAGAGGATGTCCCTGAAAGCCGCTATTATGTGGAGCATCGGGTTCATGTTAAATAGCGGCGCAAGGCGCTCCGGTATCATTTCCACCGGATATACGATGGGAGTAAAATAAAACCAAGCCATTAGTACTATCCCCAGCAGGTGCTCTAAGTCTCTAAAGTACACGTTTAGGCCTGCAAATAGGATGGAAAAGGCCAAAGCCAGCTGGAATTCTACCAGCAGCACCAAGGGAAGCCACACAATCGCCGGACTGATGCCAATCTCCGATATAACAAGCGCGGGAAGCAGGATGGCAAAGGAAAATATAAAGTTCATTAGATTGGCAGTTACGACGGATAGTGGAAGGATGACCCTGGGGAAGTATATCTTTTTTACCAGCTCTTTATTAGCTATTACGCTGGTTGTGCTAACCTGTAGGGAGGTTGAAAAGAATATCCAGGGGAGCAGAGCGACGAACAAGAACATGTGGAATTTTTCTATGTTCATCCTCATTATATTGGAGAATATTACGGTATATATGACCAGCTGAAGAAGCGGGTTTACAAAGGTCCACAAAAAGCCCAGGACCGAGCCCTTGTACCTGGTTCTCAAGTCCTTCTTTACCATGTTCTTCAGCATTTCCCTGTATTGGTAGATCTCTTTTACTTGTCCTATCATACTACTACTTCCTTTTTACACTCCTATTTTATTGTTCTGTCACATTCCTGTTTTTTTGAATATGGCTAGGACAGTTTTTGCAATTATCTTTATATCCAGCCATAGGGACCAGTTGTCTATATATTTTACATCAAGGGCTACAATTTCATCGAAATCCTCTATTTCATTTCTACCGCTGACCTGCCACAGGCCGGTTATGCCCGGCTTTATGCTGAGCCGCCGCCAATGATGGTTTTCGTATTGTTTTACCTCATCGAGGGTAGGCGGCCGGGTACCGACCAGACTCATCTCCCCCTTCAGTACATTCCAGAACTGGGGAAATTCGTCGAGGCTGTATTTCCTGATTATCCTACCTATGGGCGTAACCCTTGGATCATCTTCTATCTTGAACATGGCCCCTTTCATCTTGTTGAGGTGTTCCAGCTCCTTCTTCCTCTCATCGGCATCGGCGTACATGGATCTAAATTTGTAGCAGTTGAACACCCTGCCGTTTCGCCCTACCCTGGGCTGGGAATACAGAACTGGCCCTGGGGACTGCAGCTTTATAATAGGCCCCAGGATTATATACAATATTCCGGTGATGATAAGCCCTACTATCGCCCCTGCTATATCCATCAGCCGCTTTAGAAGCTGCTGATCTTCGTCTAGGCTAACGGTATGGAATGTGAGCATGGGGATATTGCCGATATAGCTTATCTGGGTCTTGGATATCTTGAGGTTATATAAGTCTAACAGCATCCGAACTGTAATACCCAGCTCTTCGCAGGTAATTATATATTCTTCCATATCGCCTATATAATTCTTGGGCAGTATAAATATCACTTCGTCCACCGGCTTATGAATGAGGAAATGGTTGAAATTTTCCATATCCCCTAGGCAGGAGACCCCATCAACATAGCTGTCATCTCCATTTATGGTAAAATATCCAAGTATATTTAGGCGGATGTCCTCATCCCTGTCTATTAGGTTTTTGAATTTAAATACCCCTTCTGGATTAGATACCAGCACCACCTGGCGATCCTTAACGTTGGTCAGGGCCTTGGCCCAAATCTGCCTCAGTATAATTCTTTCCAGTAGCAGCAGCAAAAAGTTTAGGATGATAAATATTCCAAACAACAGCCGGCTGAATAGATCATCGTCCGAGGCAAATATAGCCGATGCGATGATAAGGGCTCCTATAATTACGGCTTTGCCCAGGGCAAAGACCAGCTCCGAAAGTTCCAATTTTAAAACTCCGTTATAAAGCCCCATTCTTTTAAATATTATGGGCCAGGAGGGGACAATCACCCACAAAACCCACAGATACTTCTCTAGCTCATAAAGGCTTGGATATCTATGGAATATGAAGCTAGCACGGATATAATAGGCCAGTATGAACGACACAACGGTTAATAATATATCTAAAAAGATCATCAATTTCTTTTGTGGTGTAAATTTAGTGCTATCCATATCTCCTTCACCGCCTTTCGCAAGAACTGGGACAAATCAGTCTCGTCCCAATCCAGTTCCTGAACCGGGATATCCAATCCCCTTTTCCACTTTATCCTCTACAAATTGCTTAAGCTGTTTTTTAAACATTTCCCAGTCGAACTTTAATGCGTTTTGTTTTATTACATCCGGATTGAAATCTATAGTTTCTGCCCTCTTGACTGCCTCTATCAGCCCTTTGGCATTTCCTTCGCTGTAGTGGACTCCAGTCTGTCCGTCTATCACCGTTTCCAAAGCTCCTCCGCGGCCTAAGGCAATGACAGGCTTGCCGAAGGATTGGGCTTCTACGGGGGTAATGCCGAAGTCTTCTTCCCCAGGAAATAGGAAGGCCTTGCATCCCCTATACAGCTCATACTTTTCTTCTTCCGATACCCTGCCCATAAAACGTATATTGGGCTTTGCCATTTTTCGCAGTTTGTCCATCTCAGGACCATCCCCTGCAATCACCAGGGGCTTCACCAGCTCGTTAAAGGCCTCTACTGCAACATCAATCCGTTTATAGGGCACCAATCGGGATAATACTAAATAATAATCTCCTTGGCTGTAGGGCGTATTTATCCCGGGGGAGGTATCTACGGGAGGGTATATAACGTGGGACTGCCTCCGGTAGTGCTTGTATATCCTCCGGGCTACGTTGTGGGAATTGGCAATGAAGTAGTCCACCCTGTTGCTGGTCAGCACATCCCATTTTCGGGCCCGGTGCATCACCAGGGCCACTGCCGCCTTCTTAATAGGATTTTTACATTCGTCCAGATATTCAAAATATAGATCCCAGGCATAGCGCATAGGGGTGTTGCAGTAGCAAATATGGGGCGTCTGGGCATCGGTAATCACCGCCTTGGCACAGCAGGTGGAGGAGGAGATGACGACATCGTATCCTCTCAGGTCAAACTGCTCAAAGGCCAAGGGCATCAGATTTAGGTATATCTGATGGCGTTTTCTGGCCAGGGGAAGCTTGTCTATAAAGGAGGTGTATACCTTTACATCTCCCAGGAAATCCCCTACTTTTTCTTTATTATATACTGAAGTATATACATCTGCATCTGGAAATAGCTCCAGCATGGCCTTGATAACATATTCTGCCCCTCCCACATAAGGGAGCCAGTCGTGTACAATAGCTACTTTCAAATCGCTTCCCCCTCCTTAAGCAGATGCCTGTATACTTCTACAGTCTTCTCCGCAGTAATCTTCCAGGAGAACTTTTTAGCCCGCTCGGGCCCTTTCTCCTTAAGAGAGCTTCTCAGCTTGTCGTCTTTTAATACCCGCAGCATAAGGCCAGTTAGCTTTCGAACATCGTCTGGTTCAAAGGTAAGGGCAGCATCCCCCACCACTTCCGGCAGCGAAGCTGCGTTGGATGTTATAACGGGAACTCCGTGGGATAGGGCCTCCAAGGGCGGAAGTCCAAATCCCTCGTAGAGGGATGGATATACAAACAGGTCCGCCTGCCTGTAAAAAACGGGCAAAAGCCCATGGGGTACATAGCCCGTTATAATCACCCTTTCCTTTAAGTCGGGGTGATTGAGCTTATCTAAAATTCCATCGTATTTCCAACCCTTTTTCCCACAGATCACCAGTTTATGGGGTATATCGCTGCGGTTTATAAGTTCCCTATAGGCCTCTACTAGTACTTCATAGTTTTTGCGGGGCTCTAAGGTCCCCACAGCTAAAATAAACCTACTATAAATTCCGTACTTTTTCAATATATTTTGGTCATAGTTCACAGTTTGTTCATCTTTATTTTCAGTATTTTGTTTATCTTCCACATCTAGAGAAGACTCTCCCGCTAGGTGTATTACGTTAACTATATCCTTATCCAGAAATGGATATTTCTCCAATAAATCCTTCCGAGTATTTTGGGATACGCATATAATGCCGCTGGCTCTACGGACCCCCCAGCCGGTAAAAAATTGCTTAATAAGCCTGCTGCCCAGGGTAAAAAACTGAGGCAGCTTGAAATAGGCTAGATCATGGAAGGTAAATAGCCTCTTAGCCTTTATTGGAAGAAAGGGGGACAGGTAATCTACGAAATGGACTACCCCATATCCTTCCCTGTTGTAGATGCGGGGCATAATAAGCTGCTCATATAGGATTCTATCCCGGCTGCTTTTAAAATCCCTATGGGGAATAAAGCGCAGGTTGGGTCTATCCTTAAAGTACTTTTTCATATGCCCTTGTATATGAACATCTACTTGGAAATCCAATGGTATATTTTCCATAGCCTTAAACAGCTGAAATGCGTAGTTGCCTATTCCAGCCTTCCGCTCGTCCATAATAAGAGCATTGACTGCCAATTTTTCCCCCATTATTCTTCCACCTTCCTATAAATCAAAATCAGAACATTCTATATCCGATTGAGCTGCTGGATAAGCCATTCTTAAATGAACCTGCTATTGCCTAAATAGCATTTAGCCGCCTCTATTAAGCGATCAGCTCATAGTTCTATAAAGCTCCATCAGCTTCTCAACGGAACTTTCCCAGCTGAACTTAGCCGCCCTTTCTAGTCCTTTTTGTCTAAGCTCTCTACATAGCTCTTCATCTTCTTCTAACTGCTTCATGTGCTGGGCCAGCCCTTCTACATCCATGGGCTCTACCATTAATCCCGCATCCCCCACTACTTCTGGCAAGGAGGATGTATTGGATGTGATAACCGGCACCCCGCAAGCCATGGCCTCTAAGGGAGGCATTCCAAAGCCTTCATAGAGGGAGGGAAACAGAAAAGCCTTCGCTCCCCCGTATATCAGATGCTTGTCCCCTTCTTCTACATATCCGGGAAATATTACATGGCCTTCTAGTCCGTATCGCTTTACCAGTTCGAATACCCTTTCGTACATCCAGCCTTTTTTCCCTGCAATTACCAGCTGGCTCTCTCCCCCCCTGTCCCGATATATTCGGAAAGCCTCCACGATAGATTCTATATTTTTCCTAGGCTCTATGGTTCCCAGGTATAAAAAATAGTCCTGGGGCAGGCCGTATTTGGCTCTAATAGGGATAAGTTCTTCCCCATCCTTTAGAGGGCGATATCGCAGGCAGTCCACTCCAGGTGGAATAATATGGATTCTGCTAGCTTCTACCCCCATGTATTCAATAATCTCCTTCTTGCTATTTTCAGAAATAGTAACTACGGCTGAAGCCGCCTCGCAAGATCGGCGCAGATTCTGATCTAATTTTATATAGTTAGCCTTTTCCATAGTCTCAGGAAAAACTTTATACACCATATCGTAAACGGTTATTACTATCTTTCCTTTGACATAGGGAGGAGAGACGAAGTTAAAAAAGTGGAATATATCCGCCTTTGTTTTGAAAAAGGTGCCATAGTCGATAAAAGGTATAAACTTCCATATCCTTCTATATATTCCATAATGTATTAGCCCATTGGTCTTTAATTCTACATTAGGGGAGAGGCATTCTTCAAGCTCTCCGGCTTTCCCGTAAAAATCCATCCCCAAGAGGTAGAATTTTTCCCCTTCCTTGGCAAAGTTTTTTATTCTTCTTATAAAGTTATCTGTATACCAGCCTACACCAGTTAGTTTTTTGTCTAGGACTGGTTGGATTTCAATAGCTACGCGCATACAAAACCTCCGTTGTTTATGGGTTAATTGTATTTAGTCAAAGCCTAAGCTTTCCTAACTATTATACTATTGAAAAGCTTTATTAGCAATTCTTCCTTATTCTAGGTTGAAATTCTAGAAAAGATAAACATATAACAATGGCCGGGCATGGCGCCCGAACATTGTTATATGTTTCTTAAGATATGCTATATGAGTGCGAATTGAAGCTATCAGCAAACTATTTGAGTAGAGGATTAAAGATAAAGTATTAGAGGCTGATGTATTGTGCGGATACATATCCAATGGTGTTTCCGTGGCGGATCTGGTACCAGCCGTTTACTTCTTTGAGGATGGTTACCTTAGCTCCCCGAGGAAGGAGGGCGATCCTCTGGTAGCTGGTTCCAGGGCCTGTCCGAACGTTCAGGGCGCTGGCGTTTACCGTTCCTGTCTTGCTTGGGGCAGGGTTGGAACTGCCTGAGCCGCCACCGCCTGTATTACCGTCTAGCTTTATATATTCCGCCGATACGTATCCAGTGGTGTTTCCGTGGCGGATCTGGTACCAGCCGTTTACTTCTTTGAGGATGGTTACCTTAGCTCCCCGAGGAAGGAGGGCGATCCTCTGGTAGCTGGTTCCAGGGCCTGTCCGAACGTTCAGGGCGCTGGCGTTTACCGTTCCTGTCTTGCTTGGGGCAGGGTTGGAACTGCCTGAGCCGCCGCTGTTATTGCTGTTATTTATCTTTAAGTATCCTCCATGGACGTAGCCGACCGTGCTTCCGCGCCTTATCTTGTACCATTCTCCCTGCTGTTCTAATAGCTCTACCTCGGTATTTCGGGGGAGGGATGTTATTATCCCATGCCCCGTTCCAGGGCCTGTCCGCACATTTAAGCTGCTGGCTGTAACGACAGCCTTCCCTATAACCTGGACAGGAGGTTTAGAGCTTGGAGGAGTGGATGGATTATCTGTTTCTAGTTTTACATAATCCCCGTGGACATATCCTTCCAGCCCATTGACCTGAACTTTATACCATTCCCCTGATTGTCCTATTATGGTCAGCCTAGTGCCCCTTACTACCATTCCTATCTTATGGTTGCGGGTGCTGGGACCGCTCCTTATGTTAAGGGCTGAGGCAGTCACGATACCGTACCGCTTCTCCGGTGGCGGAGCTGGATCTTCGGGCTTGACTGGATTCTGCCCTTGACCTGGCTCCTGGGGCTGGGTCTGTTCTTCATTTTCTATCTTTATATATTGGCTGCTCACATAGCCTACCAGGTTTCCAGCTTTTATCTTATGCCACTCTGTCCCCTGCTCCAGTATCTGTACCCGGGTGTTGGGGGATAGGCTACCTATCCTTGCATAGTGGAGCCCTGGACCCTGCCTTACATTCAGGGAGGTAGTTACCTTAACTATCCCGTATACGGGTTCGGGCTGATTGGGATCTTCAGGCTCCTGGGGCTGGGGTTCTTCTGGCTCTTTCGGCTCTGGCTCTGGGTCTTTCGGACTTGGCTCTGGTTCTTTATCGCCTCCACCGCTATCGGGATTTGGAGGAGCGATTGCCAGGGTTTCGAGCCTGGTACCTGGATAGTAGAAATCTAAAATCTGGGCAAAGCTAAAGCCTTCCCGGGCCATCTGCTGAGCTCCAAACTGACTCATACCTACCCCGTGGCCATATCCGCCCCCGTGGAGTATATAGGAGTCTTCCGTTTCCTCTACTGTAAATAATAGGCTTTTTAAGTTGAGGAGGGTGCGGATGTTGTTTTTAGTGAGATTGACGGTATATTCTATGGTATGGGTTGAGCCATCTTCCTTAGATTTAACATCAGCTACTACCACCAGCCGGCCCTTATCCATCCTGCCGCTGCTGTTGGGGGGATCGAAGGACAGCTCCTTCAGCTGCAGTATCTTTATGTCCCCCTCGTTTCCGCTGTAGCCGGATTTTTCAAGGTCATCCTTCATGCGGGATTTTATCCTCGCCTGGAGGCCAGGATCTACCGATAGCTTGGAGAATTTTACCGTCCAAGTTGCGTTTGGATTGCTGGGATTTTTCACATCGTAAGGATCGTCTTTGACTACGGAATAGGGCAAGTGTTGCGACCACAGGTTGCCGCAGGCTTCTATCTTACCTCCATTGCTGGAAGAATAGAATGTAGAAGCAAAGCTGTTTCCATATTTCAGTACCATTCCATAGGTTTCGTCTACCGCTCTAATAGCGTTTTGCCAGGAGGGGTTGTAGCCCCGATATACCTGGCTGAGTACTGTATCGTATAGGTCGTAATAGGAAGAAGAAGTTTTTGCCCTTGCTGCATAGGTACGGGCGGCTACGGCCTGGGCTTTGAGAGCCTCTATTGGCCAGCTATTGCTCATCTCGTAGGGAACAACCCCGTAGAGATAATATTCTAAGAATATATGGTTGATCAGCTGGATTCCTCCGTCTACCAGCCTAACCTCCATATCCCCTAAATAGTTGGTCCAGCCATAGGAGTTGTTGAGAATGCGGAGGTAGTTGGAAAAAGAATTTTTCTTGCTCTTGAAGGTAAACTTACTGCCCATAACGCGGGCTGTGGAATTATTTTTAAGTACCAGTTGTCCTCCTTCGACGCATATTTCATAGCTGCCTTTGTCGAGGGTTCTATCACCCAATTGGGGAATGCTATACTCTCCTTCAACTCTTAGGCTGACTTTGCTGGGAGTTCCCATGGAAGACAGCATGACTCGAATTATGCTATAGTCTACAGCTCCAGCTACTGGCTGTATCCATGCTAGGTTTATACACACTACCAAGCCTATAAGCAAGGCAAAAATCCGACGAATCATGTTGCCACCATCCTTTTCTGTCACTTTCAATTCTATTTCTTGCGATGTAGCTTATAAATCCTTATTCGATATAAGTTGCCAAATTCCTGCAAATTGTGTATAAATTTGTTTATATAACACAAAAAGGACCCATAAGGGTCCTTAAAATTATACATTTTAATTTATACATAGCTTAATCCGTTAAACCAGGGCAGCTCTATGGGCAGCACTTCATCCCAAGGGGCGCCGTAGCTGGGCCTCTGATAGTCGCCAAACAGGAATTTGATAAGGGGCTCTCCTTGCTTATCGGCTATTTCTTGCAGATCTTCTAATGATTTTGGTGGGTTTTTACCGGGCCACCGCTCTTGGATGATGGGGAATATTTGTTCCCACAGGGTCTGCCTGTTTATGATTTTAACCGTCATTGAGCTTAGCATCTCCTCTTTAGTAGAGGCGATAGAAGCGAATAGTTCTGTCAGTACTGTATCGTAAGTTGGGTAGTAAATTTTCACTTGCTTCATATTTTTTTGTTTAATAAGATACTGAATCATCCCTGGAACAGCTGAGCGTTCTCCTGCGTATTCTATGATTTCATAATTTCCAGGCTCTCTCTCGTATCCTATAGCGTATGCAATGCCGCTATTCGAAGATTGGATGCTGGCTACTACCGCAGTATATACCCTCCCTGCCGGCGGATGGACTGTGGGCATGGCCTTAAAAAGTACAGGGAACAGCCACTTGCTTCTCTCATATCTTACCGGCTCCCTATGATATATATCAGCAAGGATGGAGGTGTCTTGGGGATCGGCTATATAGCTGTATTTATATCCTCCTCCAGCGCCAAATTTAGCATCATCAAAAGGGCTTTCCCCATCGAAAGTACAGCTTGTTATGCTCTCGATTTCAAGGCAGCCGTTAGTCTTGTAAAGGCCGCGGTTTCCTGATATTTTTAACAAGGATACCCCCTGCTCCTCTAGGCTCTCAAATACGTAGTGCAATAGCTTTGTAGCCAGGCCCCTCCCCCTATAGTCAGGGTGGGTACATACCGAGCCCATGCCCGCCATAGATACTCTATGACCGCGTATGTATGCATTATTCTTGTATATTCCTATATGGGATACTATTTTCCCATCCTCAACTGCTATGTATAGATTGGATGCGTTTTCAGGAGATAAAAATATCGGGTATTGCCTGCCCATGGAGGGCTCTAAACCACTCGATGTGCGGAATACATAGTTGGCTAAGTCGACAATCTGCCTAACTTCTTCTGGCCGTGCGGTGCGAAATTCCATATCAGTTTATCCTCCCTAAAAGTTATTTATAGTACAAAAAAGAGCCCAATTTTAAAATCAGGCCCTTTTGTCCAAAAAACTTTGTTAAAAATATATCACTCTGCCTGTGGAGCATCTACTGGACAAGCTTCCGCACAAGCTCCGCAATCGATGCATACATCTGGATCGATTACGTATTTGTCATCGCCTGCTGAAATAGCCTCTACAGGGCATTCAGCTTCACATGCTCCGCAAGCGATGCATTCGTCGTTAATTACGTAAGCCACCCCAAGCACCTCCTTACATTTGAAAAAAGCTTGAATAATGAAATAATTCCATTGCCATTTGCCTAATACCGTTATTATTGTATCATCTTTGTTGAAAAAAGCAAGTTTTTTTTCACAATCACTTTAATTTTCTGCGTTATCCACTTCTTCGCTGGCCTTTTCCTCCTCATCGCTTTTCACACTATGATTTTCCAAATTATAGCATTCCATATTGTCAGCCTCTTCATCCAACTCAGCATTTAGCTCATCCAGCTTATCATTTTCTTCATCCAGGCCAGGCTCATATCCGTCGGGATACTGAATATCTTCTACTGGAAATTCTGCAAGCTCTGGAGTTCCATCCTCCTGGACTATCTTCACCTTTACCGTCTCCCGCAGATAATTGCAGCTTACAACTGTCCCGACGCCTCTTGGAGTTATTACCTCTTTGTTTACCTTGGGCATTCTTTTGCTAGCTTCCTCGTAAAACTCCTGCTCATATTTTAGGCAGCACATGAGCCTACCGCAGACCCCGGAAATCTTGGATGGGTTTAGGGATAGGTTCTGCTCTTTTGCCATCTTTATAGATACAGGCTCAAACTCTCCTAAAAATAGTTCACAGCACATGGTGCGCCCACAGAGACCTAAGCCTCCGATCATCTTGGCCTCATCCCTAACGCCGATCTGGCGAAGCTCTATGCGAGTTCTGAATACCGCTGCCAAGTCTTTGACCAGCTCCCTGAAATCTACGCGACCATCCGCTGTGAAGTAGAATATAATCTTGCTGTTATCAAAGGTATATTCGACCCCTACGAGCTTCATGGGCAATTGGTGTTTCTCAATCTTTTTCAGGCAAATATCAAAGGCCTTCTGCTCGCGGATTTTATTCTCCTCTACTTTCTGTATATCCTCCTCCGTCGCCTGTCGAAGCACCTTCTTCAAGGGAGGTACTATATCCTCCTCCGGTACTTCTTTAGGCCCTACTACAACCTCCCCAAACTCCAATCCCCGGGAGGTCTCGACGATAACGTGATTTCCCACGCTTAATGGAATATCGTTTGGGTCAAAATAATATATCTTACCCGCTTTTTTAAAGCGGACACCTACAACTGTTTGCATATCAATCACTTCCTCGAATATTTACCAGCATATTTTCTATAGCCATTTGAAAATTGGCATAGGAATTTAGCATCTTCTTAGTATCCTCCACCTTTTCTATCATATCGTGAATTTTATTTGTTGTAAAGCTTTTTGATAGGGTCTTGATGGTGGATATTCTATCCATGTTTATAATAAGATCTATCTTACCATTTTCCTTGTATACCAATATGTCGCGAAGCCATAGCTCTAAAAGATCCAATACATCATCTATCCTGTCCCGCCTCTCCTCAAAGAAGCCAGTATATCCCATGGCTTCTAGGGTATTGGCATGGATTAATTTTTCAATTAAATTTAGCACATCTTCCCTAAGCTGCTGATATTCCTGAGAGCCTGCCAGCTCCAGTGCTTTACCGGGAAGGCCCTCGGACAGCTTGGCATAGATTAGCGCCTGCTCTTTGGGAATGGCTAAGTTTTTCTCTACAATGCTGGTAATATGGGTTGGCGATAGCCTGGGGATTTTTATTAGCTGACACCTGGATAGTACAGTCGGCAAAAGACTTGAGATGTTGCTGGTTAATAGTATAATAACCGCATACTCCGGCGGTTCTTCCAATGTTTTAAGCAAGGCATTTTGGGCTTGAACCGTCATAGTATCAGCCTTATCTATGATGTATATCTTCCGATCTCCCTGGAAAGGTTTTACTTTGATATCGGATTGCATATCCCTGATGCTGTCGACCCCTATGGTCTTTTTATCGCTGACCACCCTATATATGTCGGGATGGTTTCCCGATTCAAATTGGCGACAGGATCGGCAAATATTACAAGGCTCCTGTTTTTGCTCGTAGCAAACAAGAGCCTTGGCAAATATGTTTGAAATCGTTTTTTTCCCTACCCCTCTGGGTCCAGTGAATATATATGAATGGGCAATCCTCCCGCTTGCCAATATGCTTTTAAGATAATTCACCAGGGTGGATTGTCCAATAATATCCGAAAATTTCATATTCCACTCCTCTTTTGTGCGTAAAATTATATAAATAAGTTTACATAAATAGATCCATGAGCAGTCCCCTAATATCGTCTACGCAGCTTAAAATAAAAAGCTGGTCTTTTTGGGAATTGATTATTTCTTCCGTCAGCTCTTCCAGCTTATCGTTGACTTTTTTAACCAAGGCGTATATATTATGCCGGCCATAATAATCCCAGTTGCTGCTTTTTTTCAGCTGAAACATCTCACGAACTACCTTATCAAGAAATTGAGCTACTAGCTTTTTGTAGCGCAGCAGCTCATGCAAATTCATCCTTTTAACTAAGCGTTCTCCTTGCTCTTTTATATCTTTCATAAGATATGACAATTCCTCTTCTAAGGTCCTATACCGGCTGTCCTGAAGAAAATCATCAAAGCTTTTGTTTGTAGCTCCGTGAAGCGGGCTTCCCAAGCCCTTGGCCCTTTCCGCAGAAAGACTTCCGGGCCGGCTTCCCGCTTTTTCAATCCTCATATTATCCGATACCCCTCACTAAAGCAGAAGTTATCCAATGTTTCTTAGCGATTATAGCTTGCGGAATTCCTCAACATCTACGACAAATACTGTAGCTCCTCCTACAGTTACTTCGATGGGATATGGCATATAAACTCCTGTGGCTCCGGCCATTGGCGATGGTGAAGTAGCCACCTGCTTTCTGCTCTTACAGGTCTTCTCAATCAGCTCCATCGCATGGTGAAGCTTGTCGTTTTCTACGCCGATTAGCAAGGTGGTATTACCTGCTCTTAAAAAGCCTCCAGTCGTGGCCAGTTTGGTTACGCCATACCCCTCGTTCATCAACGTGGTTATAAGTCTGTGGGCATCTTCGTCCTGAACTACCGCAATAATTAACTTCATAGCGGGACCGCCTCCTTCTTTTTACACTCTTTACCTTTTTCTTAATTATATATTATTTTGCCCTCCTAAGCAATTGCTGAATTTCATCAACGACTATTTTATGAATGTTTTCTATCTCTAGGCTAGCGTCGATGACCCGAAAGCGCTGAGGATATTTGCGGCTTAAGGCCATGAAGCCTTCGTACACTTTTTTATGGAAATCCAGCTGCTCTTTCTCTAGCCTGTCCATAGCTTTACGCCTCTGCCTGCTTCTCTCCAGGCCTTTTTCTGGATCTATGGCAAACAGCAGAGTAAGATCTGGTATGATCCCCTGCAGGGCAAAATGGTTGACCCCTTCTACCATATCTATCCCCAGATCCCTTCCGAAGCCCTGATAGGCTATGCTGGAGTCTACAAACCGATCGCATAGTACAATCTTGCCCTGCTCGAGGGCGGGCTTTATCAACTGAGAAACGTGTTGAGCCCTGGAAGCGGCGTATAAGAGCATTTCCGCTATGGGATTCATCTCCCTGTTTTCCACGTCTAAAATTATATTTCGAATTTTTTCCCCTATAGGCGTCCCCCCTGGCTCCCGGGTTAAAACCGTATCCCAGCCCTTAGCCTTTAAGTAGTCATTTAAAAGCCTAATTTGAGTCGTCTTTCCTGCCCCGTCTGGTCCTTCAAATGTAATAAAATATCCTCGCATATATATTCTCTCCCTTTGTTTTCCTATTGCCCCAATTAGCATTTTATCATAAGCAGCATTTCATAATGCTACATTAGCCTAACATTTTACCACGTCAATCATGCCCTCTTCAGTCACTCCAAACAAGCTTCCCCCATTTTCTTTTATATAAATCAGCTCCTCCAGCCCAGCCTTGTCTATCAGTTCCCCCGGGCAGAAGCGGGGAATTCCTGGAGGGTAGGCGCCAATTGCATTGGCACAAATCCTCCCTGGACTTTCTTCTAGAGGAATTTTTTCTATTATACTATAAAAAGCCTCTCTAGGCGACAATATTTGCTTGGGTATTTCCCGGGAAATCGACAAAGAAATTGTTGAAGTTTGAGGGGATGGGGGTTGTTCTATAATTTTTTTACAGGCCTCTACAAGCTTGTCCATTTCCCTGTGGCCATCTGCAATTGTACATATTAAAATCAGCCGGAAGCAATCGGACATCTCCACCTGAATCCCTTCCCTGCGGAGGAGCTCTTCCCCCTTATAGCCCGTTATGCCGATGGAGCTGAGGTCTAATACTAGCCGCGTAGGATCTAATGCAGCCACTTCCCTCCAGAAGATCTGGTCCAGCGTCGGGATGCCTATAGCTTTTAATTTTTCCCTCGCTTGGCCAATTGTATCTATCAGGCGGCTTATAAGCTCTTCCCCCTGGTTTGCCATAGTATTTCTCGCCCAGTCTAAGGATGCCATCAGCATATACGACGGGCTGGTAGTTTGGACGATTCTAAGCATTTCTTCTAGCCTAGAGAAGTCAACTCTTCCTTCCCTGCCGTGTAGATAGGCAGATTGTGTAAAAGCGGGAAGGCTTTTATGGGCGCTTTGAACCCAAAGATCAGCTCCTGCTTCCCCTGCTGAGATGGGTAAGTCTGGGTGAAATGGGAAATGGGCTCCGTGGGCTTCATCCACCAACAGCACTTTTCCCCTACTGTGCAAAATTCTAGCAATTTCCTCTATGTGGCTGCACATGCCGTAGTAGTTGGGATGGACTAATACAAGCCCTACGGCATCTGGATGCTTGTCCAAGGCTTTTTCGACCTCTTCCGGCGATATTTGTGTAACCAGCTGCCTTGAATGGTCGTATCCTGGCTGCAGGTAAACTGGCTTAATATCTCCTAAGATTAAGGCATTCCAGACCGATTTATGGCAGTTGCGCGGAACGAGCAGCTTGCTTCCAGGAGGACAGGCTGCCATGATCATGGCGTAGATGCCACAGGTAGAGCCATTTACTAAGAAATAACTGCGATCTGCCTTAAAAGCTTCTGCCGCAAGCCTTTGAGCTTCTGCAATGGCCCCGGTGGGATGGTGAAGATTGTCGCTGCCTGGAATCTCCGTTATATCCATCTCTACCAGCTTGTCTAAAAATTCTTCGGAAAAAACTTTTCCCCCTTTGTGACCGGGCATGTGAAAGCGGACAGTCTGTTCGCCTATATAATCTAACAGATTTTCTATTAAGGGCATTCTGTCTGTTTTCATCTACTTAACCCCTCTTTAAAGATTTGACCTCTAAAAAAGCTATCCCTTCCAGCCAGGATAGCTTTTTTATTTAAAAAGTTTCTTTAATTGACTTTGGTAACTGTCGTAATTCTCATCTCCAGCTTCTGCTTCTACTATCTCGTTTTCACATTTAGAGCATATATTCTTATCCAATATCAGTAGATGGGCTTTTGCCATCTTACCGCAAATACAACATTTCATGATATGGATCATAGCTGCCCACTCCATTCCGGAACTTTTTCAAATTTATTCTAGATTATACCCTTTTTGTACTATTATATTCCCGTTCCGGAACATTTGTGCAGGTCCCCCTCAAATAGCTTTGTACCTTTATTTTATGGCTCTCTTGATCATCTCGACCATCTCGTCGCTG
>CALGOY010000190.1 GCA_937960725.1 uncultured Bacillota bacterium | reverse complement strand
ATAATCTATGCACTTCTGGAGTCAGCGCCCTAGATTTTATTAGCAACATCAATATAGATATTGCTTTTCTAGCATCGTCGGGCTTTTCTCTGGATACTGGTTTTACCTGCGGCAATTTCAATGAGTGCGAGCTTAAAAGGGCTGTAGTCAAAAAAGCCAGAAAAAAAATAATGCTTATGGATACTAGCAAGATCAATAAGAGCTTGCCCTTTACCTTCGCTTCTTTGAAAGATATAGATATATTGATATGTGAGAGCGAAGTACCAGAGGAGATAAGAAGGGAAGCGGAGGAGAATAATGTTCAGATTATTTAATGTTTATTATAAATAAACGGCATATAAGGGGGAATTGAAGTGAAGACCAAGGCAATAAGGTTATACGGCAAAAACGATATCCGCCTTGAAGAGTTTGAACTGCCTAAGATGAAAGAGGATGAGATTTTAGCCCGTGTAATTTCGGACAGTATATGTATGTCTTCTTACAAGGCAGCAATTCAGGGGAAAGATCACAAGAGGGTGCCAGAGGATATTGATAAGAATCCGATAATCGTAGGCCATGAATTCTGCGGTGAAATTTTAGAAGTAGGCAATAAATGGAAGGACAAATTTAAGCCAGGGCAAAAATTCACTATCCAGCCTGCTATAAACTATAAAGGCTCGTTGGCAGCGCCGGGTTATTCTTATCCCTATATCGGTGGAGGGGCTACCTATATAATCATACCTAACGAGGTAATGGAGATGGACTGTCTGCTGCCCTATGAAGGAGAAGCGTACTTTTATGGCTCCCTTGCGGAACCCATGTCCTGTATAATAGGTGCTTTCCGTGCCAGCTATCATACCGAACCTGGAAAGTATGAGCATAAGATGGGGATAGTTCCCGGAGGGAATATGGCAATACTAGCGGGAGCAGGCCCTATGGGCTTGGGGGCAATAGATTATGCAATTCATAACGATAGAAAGCCCAAGCGCTTAGTTGTAACCGATATAAATGCCGCTAGGCTTAAAAGGGCTGCTCAGATATTTACTGTAGAAGAAGCTGCCAAGATGGGAATAGAACTTCATTATGTAAATACCTCCGATATGGAAGATCCAACAGAGCATCTGCTCTCCTTAACTGATGGAGCAGGCTATGACGATGTATTTGTATTCGCCCCTGTTGCAGAATTGGTAGAGATGGGAGATAGGATGCTGGCTAGAGACGGATGCCTGAATTTCTTTGCAGGCCCTACAGATCCTAATTTTTCAGCTAAGCTTAATTTTTACAACGTCCATTATGCTTCTACCCACATCGTTGGAACGAGCGGAGGCAATACGGACGATATGAAAGAAGCATTGGAGCTTATGGGAAAGGGCATAATAAATCCAGCGGCCATGATCACCCATGTAGGCGGTCTGGATAGTGCGGCGGAGGCTACTCTGAATTTGCCCAACATCCCAGGAGGCAAGAAGCTTATATATACTAACATAGAGATGGAGCTGACGG
>CALGOY010000189.1 GCA_937960725.1 uncultured Bacillota bacterium | reverse complement strand
TACTTGGTAATAATTTGTATTATTTAACAAATAAATATATCTTGTTGAGCCTGATATAGATTTAACATCTTTTATGAAATAATCGATAAGTAAAAATTTAAAATAATAGATTTATCTAAGGAGGAATAGATTTGGCTAGACCGAGAGGACCTAGATTTAAGGTGGCCAGGCGATTAGGAGTTAATGTATACGGACATCCTAAGGCTTTAAAGCAGGGAGTTAAGCCTAGCAGAAAAATATCTGAATACGGAGAACAGCTGATAGAAAAGCAAAAGCTTCAAGCATACTATGGAATTTTAGAAAGGCAGTTCAGGCGCTATGTAAAAGAAGCTCTCAGATCTGGAAAAAATCCAGGAGAGGTCTTGATTTTAAATCTTGAAAGAAGGCTGGATAATATCGTATATAGGCTAGGTTTTGCCTCGACCCTTAGGCAGGCAAGGCAGATGGTCGTCCACGGTCATATATTGGTAAATAACCAGAAAGTTGACAGGCCCTCCTATAGAACGAAGGCCGGCGACGTTATTTCCCTAAGCAGCAAAGCCAGGACTGTGGAGATGTTTATTTGGAGTTTTACTCCCGGTGAATTCCCGCCGCACTTATCCACACTATACCCGGACTTTTATCTCACTAATATTGAATATCCGCCCCTTAAGTGCTATAATAATCCACAAATTAACATAGCCTATCCCCAGTTGTCAATATAAATTAAAGGGTATGCTAAGACATACTGCTAATGTATATCCATAATCTGCAATCTGCAGGCCTATAGACTGGGATTGGCAAAAGGAGCGGTTTATGAATATCAAGGTTTATTTGGTCGCCGATAAAATAGAAAAGTTCTACTTGGAAGCGATAAAGGAGTATGAAAAGCGGCTTAGCCGATATTGTAAAATACAGCTTATACAAGTCAAAAATAAAAATCAGCTATTAAAAATTAGCCAGAGCAAGTCATATAAAATACTGGTATCGCCGAAAGGACAGCAAATTTCCTCTGAAGAGCTTGCAGATAAGATTAACTCTTTGGCTATATCAGGGAAGTCTGATATAGCATTTATTATAGCCGCCGAAAAGGTACCCCACGAGGAAGTGCTGTCCATAAGCCCTATGGAAATGGATTTGGGCTTAAAGGCGACTATATTATTTGAGCAAATATATCGCTCATATCGCATAATCAACAATGAGCCGTATCATAAATGACTATGATTTTTTATTTAGATTCAAAACTACAGTAATAAGAGCCAAGGGAAACTAAGATTTAGTACCCTAAGGGAGCGGCAACATTAGTAGGTGATACCACATCCATCCTTTTAGGCGGACATGCAAATCTTGATTTCTTGGATTTCTTCTTTTATATCGGTTTATTTATTATTGGCTTAATAAGAAGTATATTCATGAAAAGAAGCTTTAAAAGCGCTGTGAACGCAATAAAGGAAATAGATTATTTTACAATTCTTTTATTAGCAGGGCTTTTCGTTGTAATTGGAGGTATTACAAAAGCCGGAATTGTGCAGGACATTATTTAAGTATCCGATATATCTGCTCTAATAGTATTAAACGCATGAGCTGGTGGGGAAAGGTTAATCTCGAAAATGACAAAAGCATATCGGACTGTTTCAAAACACTATGGTCAAGCCCTAAAGAGCCCCCTATAATAAAATCTATGCTATCCCTACCTTGAAATTTTAATTGGGCCAGCTTTGCTTTAAGCTCTTCCGATGTCATAGCTTGTCCCTCGATGGCCAAGGCGATTTTAAAGGCATCCTTTCGCAATGCCTTTAAAATCCTATCTCCCTCTTTTTGCTTTACTATATTCTCCTCCATGGGAGATAGCGTCTCGGGGGCTTTCTCGTCGCTAACTTCTATAATTTCTATATTACAGTAGCGGGAAAGCCGCCTTGTGTATTCTTTTATGCCCTTTTGCAGGTATTTTTCTTTTATCTTTCCTACTGCAATTATCCTTATGTTCATATGCTCCTTTATATAACTCCCATCATGTACCTGATTTCGTTGAAAATAAGATAGATAACGAATAAAACGGCCACTACTACCGGTATCATCTGCTGCCACACAGGCCTGGCCGTATCCCTTTCGCTTATGGGCCTGATTTGCCCCTTCCCTTCGGTATAGCGGTGGAAGAAAGCAGTACATACTATGAATAAGGCTAAAGCTCCCAGCCCAATTATTGCCCAAAAAACGTAGGCGAAGACCAGGGCTTCTTCTGGAAG
>CALGOY010000188.1 GCA_937960725.1 uncultured Bacillota bacterium | reverse complement strand
ATTATAGTAGCTACCGTAACTCCAGATGTAATTTTTCCATCTACTGCATGCATTGTACAAAGCAATATTGGGGCTACCAACGCGGCAGCGTTTGACATAGCTGCAGCCTGTTCCGGATTTGTATATGGAATTATTGTAGCGAATCAATTTATTGCAGCTGGAATGTATAAGAATGTATTGGTTATAGGAGCCGATTGTCTAAGTAAGTTTACCAATTGGAGAGATCGCAGCACCTGTATTTTATTTGGGGATGGAGCTGGTGCTGTAGTTATGGGCAGGGTGGACGAAGGCTATGGCATTATATCCCAGTACATGGGTGCAGATGGAGGCGGCGGGAAATTCTTAACCATAGAGGCAGGGGGGTCTAGAAAGCCTGCTTCTATAGAAACCATAGAGCAGGAGCTGCACTATATCCAAATGGATGGCAGCGAGGTATTTAAATTCGCTGTCCGCACCATGGCATCTGCGTCAGAAGAGGCTGTTAGGCTTGCAGGTCTTTGTAAAGAAGATGTTGATTTTTTAATTCCCCATCAAGCAAACATTAGAATTATTGAGGCAGCAAGAAAGCGGCTCAATCTGCCTAAGGATAAGGTATATGTTAATCTGGAAAAATACGGTAATATGTCGGCGGCTTCCATACCCGTTGCGCTGGATGAAGCCTATTCCCGAGGCAGCATTCAAAAAGATGACAACATTGTAATGGTGGCATTTGGGGCTGGCTTAACCTGGGCTTCCGTATTGGTCAAATGGATCAAGTGAGGGGGAAAGTTATGAAAAAAATAGCGTTTATTTTTCCGGGACAGGGAGCACAGTATGTAGGTATGGGGAAGGAACTTTATGACAGCTCCCAGAATATCAGGATGATTTTTGAGCAAGCCAACGATATTTTGAAGCAAGATATAATGGGCCTGTGCTTTGAGGGGCCTGAGAGTGAGCTGACTAAAACAGAAAATACTCAGCCAGCTGTACTATTGGTCAGTATGGCAGCAATGTTAGCATTGAAAGAACGGGGTATTTTCCCAGCTATGGCAGCCGGTCTTAGCCTGGGAGAGTACGGAGCGCTGGTTGCTGCAGAGTCCCTTAGCTTCGAAGATGCTCTTCCTCTTGTTAAAAAGAGAGGTAGGCTAATGCAGGAGGCTGTGCCACTAGGCGTGGGCACTATGGCTGCCATTATAGGGCTGGATGAGGCAGAGGTAGAGGAATGCTGTAGGCAAGCTTCAGTTTTGGGAGTAGTGGAGCCAGCAAATTACAATTGTCCAGGCCAAATCGTTATATCTGGACAGGTTCAGGCTGTGGAGAAAGCATGTGAAATTGCAAAGGAAATGGGAGCAAAAAGAGCTGTGAAACTAGCCGTAAGCGGCCCCTTCCATTCATCCCTGTTAAAATCAGCGGGAGAGGCCCTAAGGGTAGAACTGAGCAAAGTACAAGTTTATAAGCCGGTTATTCCTGTAATTTCTAATGTCCATGCAAAGCCTGAGGAGGAGCCCGAGGAGATAATTGAAAATCTGGTCCTTCAGGTCAGTCAGCCTGTTAGATGGGAAGAAAGCGTAAGGTATATGATAGAGCAGGGCATAGATACGTTTATTGAGCTTGGGCCAGGGAAAACCCTAATCGGATTTCTTCGGAGAATATCTAAAGATGTCAAAGGCTATCATGTACAGGATATGAAATCATTAGAACAAACTATAAAGGCACTGGAGGGGTAAGAGTGAATTTGTCGGGAAAGGTTGCTCTGGTAACTGGAGCTTCTAGGGGTATTGGAAGGGCAATAGCACTATATTTAGCCCAACTAGGGGCTAAAGTAGCTGTTAACTATGCAAGCAGCGAAGAAGAAGCAAGGAAAGTAGTAGAAACTATTAGCAGAGACGGGGGCCAAGCAATTTTAGTGCAGGGAGATGTATCTAACAGCTCTGATGTAGAAGCGATAGTTAATAAGGTTGTAGAAGAATGGGGAACTATCGATATATTGGTTAACAATGCCGGAATTAACAGGGATACCCTGCTGATGAGGATGAAGGAGGAAGATTGGGATAAAGTTATTAACGTCAATCTGAAAGGGGTATATAACTGTACCCGGTCGGTTTCAAGAATAATGATGAAAAAAAGATATGGGAAAATTATAAATATTTCATCAATAGTAGGGGTTGTAGGCAATATAGGGCAAGCTAACTATGCTGCTGCAAAGGCAGGAATAATAGGATTTTCAAAATCCGTTGCTAAAGAGCTTGCGTCGAGAAATGTTCAGGTAAACGTCGTAGCGCCCGGCTTTATCGAAACGGACATGACAAACGCTTTATCCGACAGCATAAAAGAAAATATATTATCTCAAATACCCGTCGGACGATATGGTAAACCTGAAGAAGTTGCCTATGTAGTGGGCTTTTTAGCCTCTGATCTAAGCCAATATATTACAGGGCAAGTGATCCATGTTGACGGAGGAATGATAATGTAATATTATCATATATATGTTTTTATAAAGACCATGCGGAAGAACATTATAAGTCTTAGAAGGAGGTGAAATAGATGTTTGAAAAGATTAGAGATATCATTGCTGAGCAGTTAAGCATTGATCCTAGTGAAATTACAGAAGAGTCTTCTTTTATAGATGATCTTGGTGCAGATTCCTTGGATATTGTTGAATTGATTATGGCGTTAGA
>CALGOY010000187.1 GCA_937960725.1 uncultured Bacillota bacterium | reverse complement strand
TTTGTCAAATATCTTCGCAGAACGATTTATAATGTCCATATGGCCGTTGGTCACTGGATCAAAGCTTCCTGGATAAACTGCTATTTTCATTTCTATCCCAATCCTTCCTATAAAAACTAATACCGGTTCCACCGTATATTCTTAGATCAAACCGAACTAAACTTCCCACTCTTTCTGCCGGTAAAACATTTTTATCATGTTCGATTATAATAATTCCATCCCTTTGTAGGATTTCAGCCCGATCAACAGCATCTAACACCAGCTCATTATAGCCTTTATGGTAAGGGGGATCAATAAATATTATATCAAAGAGAATATCACGTTTGGATAAACCCGTCAATGCTTTAAGTACATCTCTAGCTATTACTTCCGTCTTATCTATATATCCAAGGGCTTTACGGTTTTTGTTTAAAACGGATATTACTTTTCTATCTTTTTCAACAAAAACTGCTTTCCTGCTTCCCCTGCTTATGGCTTCCAGCCCTAGATTTCCCGTACCAGCAAATAAATCTAATACTAGGCTGCCTTCTATTCGGTTTTGAATTATATTAAATATCGCCCCTTTTACTTTATCGGAGGTAGGCCGTGTCCCCATCCCCTTTACTGACTCCAAGCGCCTTCCTTTTGCTTCGCCGGCTATAATTCGCAATCTCTAAAACCTCCACATCTTACTAAAAATCCCATATTTATTCTAACACAGTCCCCCCATTAGGGACAAGCAGTCTCACAATTTAAATTTTATTTGTTTTCGTGGATAATTGCAGATTTTTTTGGAATACTATAATCGTAAAGCCCTTTCTTCAATTTCTCCTCTCCCAAAGCTGGTGAAATAAAATCACCAGCTTTTTTATATCTCAATTTTACGGATTAAGCAAAACTGCAGGAGTTAAAAAGAAAACTGAAATGTAGAATATAAATGGATAATATAAAAGGAACAGATGATATCATCTGTTCCTTTTATATTATAGTATATCATCGTATATTATTTTCCGCTCAATTGCCTTTCAGCCTGCTCAATCATCCTCTTGACCATATATCCGCCAATATAACCGGCTTCTTTAGCGGTCAAGTGCCCATTATATCCCTGCTTGAGGTTTACACCTAGCTCGTTGGCAATTTCGAATTTCATGTTGTCAAGTGCCTGTCTTGCTTCAGGAACTACGTTTCGCCTGTTGTTTCTTGCCATGTATCTCACCTCCTGTTAAGTTGGTACTATTAATTTAACCAATATAATAATTTTTAACCTAGTAATATATAGTAATATTTGAGGTGTGTATCATGGCAATTCTTGATTTTTAAATAGCTAAGTTTCCAATTTTTCTATTAAAATGATACATTATATTATTAAATATATTTTCCCGCTCTTTTACATCTATATTATCCTGTATCCATTTGATAGCTTCCTGGGATTCCTTAAGTATTTCCTTATCCCTTATTATATCGGCGATTTTAAATTGGGGCAGTCCATGCTGCCGTACACCAAAAAAATCACCAGGGCCGCGAAGTTCTAAATCTTTTTCCGCTATCTCAAATCCATTGCTGCAGCTTGTCATTATCTTCATTCTTTCCTTAGCCTTATCTGTAGCGGCATCCGACAGCAATATGCAGTAAGCCTGGCTATCACTTCTTCCCACCCGGCCTCTTAACTGATGGAGCTGCGCAAGTCCAAATCGCTCTGCATTTTCAATCACCATCAGGGTAGCATTAGGCACGTTAA
>CALGOY010000186.1 GCA_937960725.1 uncultured Bacillota bacterium | reverse complement strand
CTCGGGGCTAATTGTAACCGCATGGGTACCAGCCATGCTCACTCTGTATACCTGATCTACGTTTTTAAAGCTGGCTGCCAATACTTTGGTATTTAAATTGTAGATATCCATCAATTTCACTAAGTCCGCAACTACAGCAATTCCATGGGATGATATATTGTCCAAGCGATTGACATAGGGCGCTATGAAATCAGCCCCTGCTTTAGCGGCTATAAGGCCCTGCTGTTGGGTAAAAATCGCTGTGGCCGTTACGTTTAATCCCAATTCTTTCAAATACCTTATGGCCTTAATGCCTTGGGGATTTGCAGGGATTTTGACATAGAAATTTCCCTCTGCCAGATCCCTTAGCCGCAAAGCCTCATCTATCATCTCTTCGGCGGTATCGCTGATTGTTTGGACGTGAAGCATTTTCTTATTGCCTATCAGACTTCTTATCCGCTTTACTGCCTCTTTTAATTTAAGGCCGCTCTTTGAAATAATAGTAGGATTGGTGGTTATCCCGTCTATGGGGTACAGATCAATTAGCCTCTCTATTTCCCCTATGTCTGCTGTGTCTAACAAGTAAATCATTTCCACGCCTACCTTCTCTCTACTCTATTATGATCTATGTCAGATTCTATACTTTGTTAATATTATAACAAGCTCTATAAAATAAAGCAACACCTCAAAAGTGTTGCTTTATTTTATATTAAGAGATATACAATTCAAACGACTTATTTTCTCTCATCCATTGGGCCAGCTCTTTAGAGTCAGAAATGCCCTCGTATATCTTGATACCGCAGATCCCTACATCCTCGGGCTGATGGAAATCTGAGCCTGCAGTCATCATCAGCCCATGCTTTGACGCAAATTCCAAAGCCAGATCATTGCGGGAGTCATGGCGTGGATTTCCATTTATCACTTCCACGCCATCCAATAAGGCTGGATCCGCTGCTTTTATCCAGCTACGGAATGGATGGGCTTGGAAAATTAGTATATCCGTGCCTTCTATGCTCTCCCTAAAGCTTTCTAAGCTATGTTTATAAAGCTCTGGATTTTGGATGAGGTATTCTTCGTCTATTCCATATATTAAATAATCTTCGAGGCTGCCCTGAAAGCGCAGCTCCATGCCTAAATAGATTTTTAGACCTAGCTGATTTCCTGCTTCTAAAGCCGCCCTATACCCAGATAAAAAACAGTCTATCTTATCGGCCCAATTATCATAGGGAAGGCTTTCAAAGTAACCATCAAAATAATGATCTGTAATTATAATGCCGTCATATCCCGCTTTTTTATAATAAGCGACCATATTTTTTGCTGGCACTTTAGCGCATGGACTCACTTCGCTGGTATGAACATGGGTGTCGATTAATATTGTGTTCATCTATTTTTACCACCTTTTTTACAATGCTATATTTGTACTATATAATCATATTTGCTAACGAAAATGCTTTTTACGCCTTTATTTCTATGCTTCTAATAAAAATGCCCGATAAGCTTTCATCGCTTCGTATATATCAGCCTTGCTGGCTATCTCCCAAGGGGCATGCATATTAAGGACCGGTACTCCGCAATCGATAACATCCATGCCATATTCGGCTAGAATATAGGCAATTGTTCCTCCACCGCCCTGATCTACTTTTCCAAGCTCTGCAGTCTGCCAGGTTACGCCATGCTTATCCATAATGGAGCGAATTTCTGCGATATATTCGGCATCAGCATCGTTGCTGCCGGATTTGCCTCGAACTCCGGTATACTTATTGAAAGCTACACCCCTACCCATAAAAGCGGAGTTTTTCTTCTCCATTACCGATGGATAATTAGGATCAAAGGCAGCGCTGACGTCAGCAGAAAGCATCTTAGAGCTGGCTAATGCTCTTCTTAGCTTAAGCTCGCTGTAGTCATCCATTAGGTTCATAATTTCCGCCACCGCATTTTCAAAGAATTTAGAAGTCATGCCAGTAGCTCCTACGCTCCCGATTTCCTCCTTATCTACCATTAGTACAACACAGGTCTTATCGGGATTTTCAATCTGCATAAAAGCCTCAAAGGATGCATAGGCGCATACTCTATCATCTTGGCCATAGGCCATTACCATGCTCCGGTCTAATCCATAATCCCTGGCCTTGCCCGCTGGAACTACCTCTAGCTCTGCTGATACAAAGTCTTCTTCATCTATTCCATACTTCTCATTTATAAGCCTTAAAATATTCTTTTTGACCCGATCCTTTGCCTCCTTATCCTTGATTGGAATGCTTCCAATGCAGATGTTTAGATCTTCCCCCTCAATTGCCTTTGACAGCTTTTTCTCCATCTGATCTGATGCAAGGTGAATTAATAGATCCGAAACGCCAACGACTGGATCATCTTCGTCTTCTCCGATTACTACATTAATTACGGTGCCATCCTTTTTTACAATAACTCCATGGATAGCTAGGGGAATCGCAACCCACTGATATTTTTTTATTCCTCCATAATAATGGGTTTCAAGCATGGCTAAATTGGAATCTTCGTACAAAGGGTTTTGCTTTAAATCAAGCCTTGGAGAGTCTACATGGGAGCCGACTATCCTCATCCCCTTTTCTAAGGGCTCTTTTCCTATGATAAACAGGGCTAGGGTTTTACCCCGGTTGTTTGCATATACCTTGTCCCCTGCCTTAAGGCTGGCTCCTTCGGCTATAAGGGTATCTAAATTTTTAAATCCATGGCTTTCTGCCTGCCGGATAAATTCTTGGACGCATTCCCGTTCAGTCTTGCATAGGGACATAAACTCTTTATACCTTTCTGCTAATTCGAAAACCTTGTTAAGATCCTGCTCTGAATACTTATCCCAAGCATATTCGTAAACCTTTTCTAATTTTTCAAGCGATTTTAAATCCATCAAAATTCCCCCTGTCTAAATACGTTTTTTATATAGCCTAGAACTGAAATTCTGAAAGGGCGGGATGTTTAAGTTTTAATGCCAACAGCCTCCAAGCCTCCTTACAGTCTGGGCTCTCAAGCAAAGGAACAAATCCGAAATCAAGGTAAATTTTAATCGCTATCCAACTGGTGGTCTGGCTAGTAAGATATGCTTTATCATGTAAGGATTGAAGTTTTTCTATAGCTTTTGCAATCAAAGGCCTTGCTAATTTTCTCCCCTGAAAGTCAGGATGGATTGCCACCCAGTGGAGCCGTCCGTACTCCTCGCCTTGAAAATCTAAATTGTACCAAGCCATGGATGTTCCAATAGGACCTGCTTCTTCATGGCATAAAAAGAAACATCTTTCTTTCAAATCCGCTTTACTTTCTCCAAATTCATTTTCAAACCGCTCTAAAGCTGCTTTTTCATCCTTGAACTCTCCAGCTCCCGCTTCTATATAAGCCCATATCTTCTCATCCCCCTCCCTATAATTCCTAAAATAGTAGCCCGGCGGAAGGGTGGTATCGGTTTTAACATCTCTTATGTTGTTATTAATCATCTTTACTTTGTAATACTTCAACTTCCCAGCTCCCTTTCATTGCACATTCTATTTGCACATTTCATAATATTGCAGTTGTATTTATTTGTCAAGCTTTCGCTTAATTTCTAATTTTTAGCTGCTAGCTTATTAGCTTAAATTATTCTATAATATTTATTGCAGGCTGCTATTTATTAGGCTAAACAGGAGTGTTGTATATGCACGTTGAATGTCCCAGCTGCAAGATGCTGGTAGATGAAGATAAATATCTCCGCTGCCCTAGATGTAATACGATCTTGCATCAGCCTATGGGCTGCGGCGGTTGTAGATGCGGCGGCTGCAAGTGCGGCTGCCCTAGCGGAGGCATTCGCCCATCAAATAAGCAGGTTCGAAACTTTTAGCGAACCTGCTTATAAATTTATTCATAGTCCAGTATTATAATGTCTGAATAATTGGTGAGACCATCCTTCGTTATTTCTATCTCCTGCTTGTTAATTTTCTCCCCACCCCCAGCGGCGGCGATAAAATCATCGACAGTGCCTAAGGAGAACTTAAGTACAGGGGTTTGAAAGTGCATGGGTATGGTGATCACCGGCTTTATGCTTTCCATCACTTCACAGGCCTGGGCTGCATCTATTGTATATATTCCCCCTACGGGAAGCAAAAGCACGTCTATCTCGCCAATTTCATCAATTTGCTCCTTGCTTAGGGGATGGCCTAAGTCGCCACAGTGGCATATTCGTATTCCGTCTATTTCAAAAACGTAGACTATATTGTCGCCCCTCTTGCTTCCCTGTGCCTCATCGTGGAAGGTACTAATCCCGGTTATCTTTATTCCTTTTTCTTCGAAGCTTCCGGGTTTATTGATGTGAGTAAAATTTCCTTTTACTACATCGACAGCATTGTGATCGTAGTGGTCATGGCTTGTGGTTACTATATCCGCTTCTACTTCCGGAAGTTTGTAGCCTACCTGGTCATCAAAAGGATCGGTTAGCACCCTGGTTCCATTTTCAGAAGTGAGTAAAAAGCAGGCATGTCCCAGCCATTTTATCTTCATGTTTTCCCTCCTTGTTTACTGTACTTTATACTTATAGCTTCGCACTTTTAGCACATATTTCTAATTGTACCAATCTTGTTTACCCGAACCTCATGTCTGCCTCCCAAAAATTCGGCATTTAGATAGGCCTTTACAATCTCATAGGCTAGCTCAACGCCCAATGTCCTGGCTCCCAATGCTATTACGTTAGCGTTGTTGTGTTCCTTTGCCATCCTAGCGGAGTAGGTATCGCTGCATAGAGCTGCCCGAATGCCGTCAACTTTATTAGCTGCTATGCTCATGCCTATTCCAGTGCCACAGATAAGAATTCCACAATCACATTCTTTTGAAACGATGGAGCGGCATACATCTACTGCTATGTCTGGATAATCCACCGGTTCTAAAGATTTAATTCCCTTATCCACTACTTCATAGCCACTTTCGATAAGCCTTTCTTTTATAACCTCCTTCAACTCAAAGCCTCCATGGTCACATCCTATTGCAATCTTCATCTTAGTTCCCTCCATTCAATATAAACCGTATTCATGTGATATTATACCACAGTTTGCCGTATGTAACATAGTAAAAAGCATAGCTAAAGCCGATTGCTATAATTTGTGCTATAATATTGATGTTAATACTTTCAGTACAAGTTAAAAAGGAGGATAAATATGGATAAAATAAAATTAGGGCGCACAAACCTAATGGTATCTAGAAGCGGCTTTGGGGCTTTACCCATCCAACGGATTAGCTTTGATGAGGCTAAAAACTTACTTCGAAAAGCCTATGATAATGGCATAAATTTTTTTGATACTGCCAGATCATATACAGATAGTGAGGAAAAAATCGGCTATGCCCTATCCGATGTACGCCATAATATTATTATCGCTACCAAAAGCCATGCCAAGGATAAGAAAACCCTATTTGAACATCTGGAAACTAGCCTAAAAAATCTGAAAACCGATTACATAGATATCTATCAATTACATAATCCAAAAGAGCTGCCAGACCCCGATGATCCAGATGGCTTATACAGCGGTTTATTGGAAGCTCAGAAAAAAGGAATGATCCGGTTTATTGGAATTACCAACCATAGGCTAGATTTAGCTTTAGAAGCTGCTAAGTCAGAGCTTTATGATACGATTCAGTTTCCATTATCCTCT
The DNA here is from genome assembly GCA_937960725.1 of uncultured Bacillota bacterium. Classification (GTDB taxonomy): domain Bacteria; phylum Bacillota; class Clostridia; order Caldicoprobacterales; family UBA3941; genus CALGOY01. Next base: position 1,491 of record CALGOY010000186.1, on the reverse strand, counting down.
TTATCTTCCGATGAAGATCTGAAACTTGTTGAAGAGTGCAAAAAGCGAGACATTGGAGTCATCGCCATGAAGGCACTATCAGGAGGGCTTATTACCAATGTTTCTACCACCTTTGCATTCCTTCGCCAGTTCGACAACGTTGTTCCTATATGGGGTATTCAAAGGGAGTCGGAGCTTGATGAATTTATTGAGCTTGAGAAAAATCCCCCTGCACTAGATGAAAATATGTGGAAGATTATTGAGCAAGATAGGAAAGAATTACAGGGCTCTTTCTGCCGCGGTTGTGGATATTGCTTACCTTGCCCTGCGGATATTCCTATTCCAATGGCAGCTAGAATGTCTCTTTTGCTTAGGAGATCTCCCTATCAGAAATATCTATCCGATAAGTGGGAGGAGCAGATGAACCGTATCGAAAATTGTACAGATTGTGGCCATTGCAAAGCTCACTGTCCTTATGAACTAGACACGCCAGAGCTTTTAAAGCTTATGCTGGAGGATTATCGAGAGTTTAAAAAGCTTCATAGCAATTAAATGATAATTATAAGATTAAGCTAATTTATAAAACTTTAGAGGGGATTTAAATGAAAATTCTAGTAGATGCAGGTGCTTGCCCTGTTAGAAATATAGTCATCAAGGTGGCAAAGGAATTTAATCTCGAAGTTTTGATGTTTGTAGACACTAGCCATATATTGGAGGATGGCTATTCCCGCATCATAACAGTTGGCCAAGGGAAGGATGCCGTAGATATAGCCCTTATCAATCATACGGAAAAAGGGGATATAGTAGTTACACAAGATTATGGAGTTGCCTCCATGGCGCTAGGCAAACAGGCTTACGCCATCAATTTTAACGGCCTAATATATGACGCAAATAATATAGATAGGTTAATGTTCGAGCGTTATCTTTCCCAAAAAATAAGAAGGGCCGGAGGGAAAACTTTCGGCCCTAAAAAGCGAAATAAAGAAGCAAACATACAATTTGAAAAAGCGCTCCGGAAATTATGTGAGTTGAAAAACAGGAAGATGCCTTGAATTTATTATCCCAAAAATTTATTGCAATCTGTGCCTGCTTTAAAGTAAAAAATTTAGCTATTATAATGTTTCCCAAATGGAAAAGCTCTTCTGATATTTATCCGTTTTTACAAATGAGATTATAGCAGACTTTCATCTTTTCATATTTTCTAATAACAAATATATTAGCTCATATCGCATCAAAATTTAATTACCTTTGGTTCATCAGTAAATGAATAAAAAGTAGCTGTAGCATCTTCAAAGTAGAGAACCTCTGTATTATCATCATCGGCTGAATACATAGATTGAAGTTCTGGATAATTGTCAAGCATATGCTTTTTTGCCTCTACTCTGTCATCTCTAATAAGCTTACCCGTTACTCTCAACCACTTTCCATCAGCATAAGCACAGATCTCCGCTTTTGGATTTGCCTGAAGATCGGAAGAGCGTCGTGTAGGGAAAGAGTGTAGATCTCGGTGGT
>CALGOY010000185.1 GCA_937960725.1 uncultured Bacillota bacterium | reverse complement strand
GTATAATAGGTAACCCCATTTCTTTAGCTCTGCTTCGAACTTTTGTCATAAATTCGTCATTAGAATATGAATTCAAAAGTTTTAGGTAGCTTTCTATGCTTTCATTGTCTATTGTGTTCAAACTTTCCACCTACCTAATAGCTAATAATTATTATTCCTAACAAAAGGGCTCACTATTATGTGAGCCCAAACTTATCTATTATTGTTTTTGTTCTAATTCTTTCCATTGACTTTCGTATTTTGCTTTATCCCTTAGATGCTCCTGGTAGCTGTAGTTAAATGCATGCTCCCCGGTATCTGGATTTTTGAGCACGAAGTATAGATAAGGTCGATTTGGATCCATAAACTCCTCGTACGGGTTCAAGGCCGATGTTAAAGCTAGCCGGCCTGGCGAGGAAATAGGCCCTATTGGAAGACCCGAATTGATATAGGTATTATAAGGGGAATCGATTCTCATCTCTTCTTCCGTAAGAGTCCATCGGTTTTCATTAATAATATATTGAACAGTAGCACAGGACTCCAAATTCATCCCTTTGTTTAATCTATTATGAAACACCGCAGATATTTTAGGGAATTCTTCCGTCTTTCTAGCTTCTCTTTGGATAATGGAAGCCAGCGTTACAACCTCATCTATCGTCATGCCCAATTCTTCTGCCCGCTGTTTCATTGCATCATCAAATACCTTCTCAAACTGGTCGAGCATCTTTCTCATTATATCCTCAGGTTTGGCATCTTCATACACTATATAGGTATCGGGAAATAGATAGCCTTCCAAGGCAATTATATCACCATCCCCGTTTCTCCTCTCCTCGGGAATCTCCTGTAGAAATACATATTCGGTAAAGTTCTCTACACGAGCAGCATTAATAAATTCTTCCTCCGTAAAATCAAATCCCTTTTCTTCAACCAAATATTTGGCCATTCTACGGATATCCCAGCCCTCGATAATAGTTATCTTTACTGTAGGAACGGCGGCATTGTTACTTAAAAGCTCGTCCATTATTTGAGCCATGCTCATACTGGGAGATAGCTTGTATTTCCCCGCTCTAAGTTTGGACGTATTATCTGAAAGGTCCACAAATAACTTAAAAACTGTCTTATTCCGTATAAGACCTTTTTCATACAATATCTCCGATATCTTGCTCAGAGATGAACCGCTGGGAATTTCTACATCGATCAATTCTTCGCTCCGAGCATCTACCGGTTTTAAATATTCGTTATAAGCGAAAGTTATCAGCGCATATACGCTAGATATTACTATAAGGATGCTTATCAAATAGATAAGCACCTGTCTAATTATCCTATATCCCAAACTTGTTCGATCTTTTACCTTTATCATTACTTATCCTCCACCCACAAGTGTGTTTCAATCTTATTATATATTGTTCAACTAAATTTGACAAGGCGGAGGATTATTATATCTCTATGATTATAGGTAAAATCATTGGGTTTCTCTTAGTCCTTTCATATAAGAAATTTCTCAGTCCATCTTTTATGCTGGATTTTATCGTGGACCAATCTGTTATCCTCTTTTCTTCGCATCGCTCTAGAATTTTCTTCACTATATTTTTAGCATCTTCCATAAGTTGTTCGGATTCTCTTACGTATACAAATCCCCTTGAGATAATATCTGGGCCCGATACAAGGCTTGAGGATTCTTTGGAAATAGTAACCACAACAACCATTAGGCCGTCCTGAGAAAGATGTTTCCGATCCCGAAGAACAATGTTGCCTACATCTCCAATTCCCAAACCATCTACCAGAACCCTTCCCGCAGGGACACTGCCTGTAACCTTCATCGAATTAGGGGTTAATTCTAAAACATCTCCTATATCCAATAGCTGAATGTTTTCTTTAGGCATCCCCAGAGACTCTATAAGAAGTGCATGTTGCTTAAGATGTCTGTATTCGCCATGAACAGGAATAAAAAATTTGGGTTTAAGCAGCGTATAGATAAGTTTCAACTCTTCCTGACAGGCATGACCTGATACATGCACATCTGCTAAAGCCTCATATATTACACTTGCCCCTCTGGAAAAAAGCTGATTTATAACTCTAGAGATGAGTTTTTCATTACCAGGTATCGGGTTAGCGGAAATAATTACCATATCCCCTGGTATTATCTCTAGCTTTCGGTGCTCTGATGAAGCCATCCGGGATAAAGCAGACATAGGCTCTCCCTGGCTACCTGTAGTTATTATTACAATTCGGTTAGGGGGATATCGATCTATCTGGTCAATGTCGATTAATATGTTCTTCGGAAAATTAACATATCCCAGTTCCAAAGCCACGGAGATTACATTTATCATGCTCCTACCAGATATACATACTTTTCTATTATACTTATAAGCTGCATCGACAATCTGCTGAACCCGATGAATATTTGATGCAAAGGTTGCAACGATAATTCTTCCACTGGCTGTCGCAAATATTCGTTCGAAGGTTTCGCCTACCGTCCGCTCCGACATGGTATAACCTGGTCTTTCCACATTAGTACTATCGGAAAGCAAGGCGAGGACTCCTTTATCGCCCAGCTTTGCAAACTTAGCTAGGTCGATAACTTCCCCATCGATGGGAGTATAGTCTATCTTGAAATCCCCGGTATGCACAACTGTCCCTACCGGGGTATGGATGGCCAGTGCAATTGCATCTGCTATGCTGTGGCTGGTTCTAATTATTTCCACATTAAATTTTGAAAATCTTAATCTATCACCCGGCTTCACACAATATAGCCTTGCATTGTTGATTCCGTGCTCTTTTAATCTCATCTCAATTAATCCTAAAGTCAACCGGGTCCCATATATTGGTACGTTTATCTGCTTCAGTACATAGGGGAGCGCTCCTATATGGTCCTCATGGCCATGGGTTACTATGATGCCCCTTATCTTTTCCCTATTTTTCATAAGATAGGTTATATCCGGTATAACCAAATCGATTCCTAGCATCTCTTCTTCTGGAAAAGCTGTACCACAGTCGATTACAATTATTTCATCCCCATACTCGAGGACGGTCATATTCTTCCCGATCTCATTGACGCCCCCTAATGGAATTATTTTTAGTGTAGTTTTAGTTTTACTATTCGATGACACAAAAACGTCTCTCCTCCTTATTTTATTTTATTTCCGCTCGCTTTAACCCAATAACCTCATTATACTAGATTTACCAATAACCCGCAACCACTAAAATCAAAAAAAGAGCCAACCACAGAAGCGGGTCAGCTTTTAGAGCGCTATTGAGATTTAATCTCATTAATCTTCCTCTCATAAAAGTCGGTTAGCTCTTCCGCATATTCTTCTGAAACTCCCTCACTAAATACCCTGCATACCGGTTCATCGGGATCTGGTAAAATTAGTGCCCAGCCCGAGTCGTGATTTATCTTTATCCCTTCGAATAGTTCTACTTTACTTTCAGCTCTGCTTTCATCCTCAATAATAGTCCTCATTACCCGACCTTTCGCCCTCCAAGGACAAGGAATAGCTCTTTCCGACATATAAAACTTAGGTATATCTTCAATAAGAGCAGAAAAGCTTTTTTCTTCTGTCGCCATTATATTCATTAAATGAACGATAGAAGCTATTCCATCAAAATATAGTATGAATTGGTTGAACCCTTTTTCAACATTCTGGCAGCCTGTTTTGAACATCTCTTCCATCATGGCATATTTGCTTGTTTTGGCTCGTATGATTTTGGCTTGATATTCTTTAGCTATTTCTTCAATTACCCGGGGAGCATTATATGGAACAACTATCTCTTTGCCTTCACCGCTTTTCAAGCATAGCAGGCTTATAAGCACTATTATCATTTCTTTTTTTAATTTGTTCCCTTTTTCATTATATAATTCAACAATCTCCCCGTTATTATTCATCTTTATACCGATGTCATATCTTCCTCTTTCTAGCATCTCTTCAGATAAAGCATCAACTATTTCGATGCTACAATTTAATTCCTCAGCAATATTGTAAAGCACCGAATTGGTTAACCTGTCCTTTGACTGCACTATAATATTAAACCGTCTTCTAGATATAGCTTCTCTATCTATCCAATTTAATAAATTTCTGATATAAAACATCGGAATGCTATTTATGCTGTTAACCCTCCGTATTCTTTCCGGTGGCTGTTTTTGGTAATCATCCCTCGCAAAAATATTCTCTATTTTTCTTTCAACACTAGGGGATAAATTAGCCCCCCTTTCATCTAGGAGATGAATGTAGGTTTCCCTTGGATCTTCCTGGTCGGAAAAAATATGAACTCCTCCATCTAGCCCTAGTGCCTGCACTGCATAGCGTAGAATAGGCGTTGTCAACTGCCCTAAATCAAATACTTCTAAGCCAGTTGATAGAGCTCCCGAAATCAGGCTGTACTTTAGCATTCTACTGCTGTGATTATAGTCACAGCTAACTCCCAATCTCTTACCTTCTTTAAGTTGGGCACCAAAGGCAGCCCCTAACCTGGCCATGAAGTTAGGGGTAATATCTATGTTAAATTGCCCTTTTATTCCGTCTTTGCCAAATAGAGTCTTACTATATTTTGTTCCCCATATTATGTTTTCCTGGACTATCATTCCTTGTTCTATAGACTTTTCTGGCCAAACCTTAACGCTAGGTCTTACTATTGAATTTTGGTTTAATTGGCAGCCTTCACCTATTACCGCCCCTTCAAATACTCGGGCATTATTTCTCAATTCATTTTTATTGCATAAGATAGCAGCTCTAACTTCTACATTCCTAGCTAAACTATTATAATTCCATAGGACACTTCTTTTGATGCTTGATCCTTCAGCTATGCAATTGTAATTACCAATAACTGTATAGGGAAGAATTTTCGCATCTTTTCCTATTTGGTTATAATCCCCTATGTAGCAAGGACCTTCAATATGAGCTTCAGGATGAATTTGTGTGTTTTCCCCTATCCATACATTTTCTTTCCACTGCTTCCCTTCGATAGGAAAGCCTACTTTCCCATCCAGCATGTCATAATGGGCCCTTAGGTAAGATTCAGCATCTCCTATATCACACCAATATTCATCGGTAATATAGCCATACATGGGTTTTCTATCCTTTAAGAGCATGGGAAACAGATCCTGGCTAAAATCAAATTTTTGACCCAGCTCAAAGTAATCTAATACTTCCGGTTCTAATATATAAATTCCCGTGTTCACTGTATCGCTAAATACTTCTCCCCAATTGGGTTTTTCTAAAAATCGTGTAATAACACCCTTTTCATCGGTTACTACTACTCCATATTCTAAAGGCACTTCTACCCTTTTCAATACGAGGGTAGCTATAGAGTTATTGCGCCTGTGAAATTCTATGGCTTTCTCTAAATTGATATTGGCTAGGGCATCGCCACTTATTACGATAAAAGTTTCATCTAATATTTCTTGGGCATTTTTTACGCTACCAGCTGTTCCTAGAGGCGTTTCTTCAATAAAATAATGTAAGTCAACTCCATACTCTGAACCGTCTCCGTAATAATCTTGAATAACATGGGGAAGATATTGCAGAGTAACCCCTATGGTATTGATTCCGTATTTTTTCAAAAGCTCAATACTGTAGGTCATAACTGGTTTATTCATTACAGGTACCATAGGTTTGGGTAGATCACAGGTCAAAGGCCGAAGGCGGGAACCCTCTCCACCAGCCATTATAATTCCCTTCACTTTATCATCCTTCCTTAGAATGTTTCTCTTTCCTATTATGTGTATATTATTTGATACTTATTCCAGCAATAAATTGCATCAATTTTTCCCAATAAAAAAAGGAGCTGTTATAGACCTATTTAACTAGTCTTATAACGCTCCTTCATCGTCTACATGCTGAACAGTAGCCATAAAACTCAAGTTGATGGTCAATTATTTTAAAATGGTATTTTTTCTCTATTTCTTCTTCTAGATGTCCCAATAGATCCTCCTCCACCTCTTCTACTTTTCCGCATTCTATGCATATAATATGGTGGTGGCGGTGATCTTCATCGGGATGGCTTAGCTCATACCTATTTTTCCCATCTTCAAAATTGTGTTTATACAGTAATCCAAGCTCTTCAAGTAGAACCATGGCTCTATAGACCGTAGCCAATCCAATTTCAGGACATTCTTTTTTTACTTCATTGTATATTTCCTCGGCACTCATGTGCTTGCCCTGATTTTGGAGTATTACTTTTAACGTAGCCTCCCGTTGAGGAGTTAGCTTATAGCCCTTTTCTTTTAACATAGATCTGAACCGGTTCATATAGTTCTGCATAAACTCACTTCTTTTCAAAATATTTACATTTACTTTATTTTTTCAAGCTCATCTAAAAGTTTATCGTTTAATATCTTAATATAGGTTCCTTTCATACCGAGAGATCGGGATTCTATAACCCCAGCACTTTCTAACTTGCGCAATGCATTTACAATTACCGAACGAGTTATCCCTACTCTATCAGCTATTTTGCTGGCTACTAACAGTCCTTCATTTCCATCTAATTCCTTAAAAATATGTTCTACTGCTTCCAATTCTGAAAAAGACAATGTTCCCACTGCCATCTGAACAACTGCTTTCTCCCTAGCTTCTTTTTCTATCTCCTCTGCTTTGGAATTCATTATCTCCATTCCCGCTACCGTAGCACTATATTCCGCTAATACTAAATCTTCATCGGTAAAGCTTTGACCCCATCTTTCAACTATCAATGTTCCCAATCTATCTCCACCACAGCTTATTGGTATAATAGTGGTGAATTTCCCAGCTTCATCGCTTTGAGTGCCTCCAGCAATTAAATTACTGTCATTCACATCCATATTAGCTTCTGTTTCAATAATTTGAAGAAGCATCTTGTTGGTTGCATCGGGAAATCTTAAATCATCTGCTATGCTGGTAATATCCCAATCTTGGAGGCTTTTGTCATTAATCAATTTATAGCCTAGGATTCTACCTTTTCTACTGACTACAAAAACATTGCTGTTTAGTATTTCACTTAATACTGCTGCCAGATCAGAAAAACGAACTGGAGCAGAACCTGAACTTTGAATAATTTTGTTTAATCTTCTCGTTTTTTCTAATAAAGTACTTGACATTTATATCCACTCCTTGATGTCATTTTCAATGTATTTTGCCGCTACCATTGTTGCAATTT
>CALGOY010000184.1 GCA_937960725.1 uncultured Bacillota bacterium | reverse complement strand
CTACAAACAGTCGCTTTAAAAAACCATATGGACTGGCCGGATGTGCGCAGAAAGCGGCGACCCAGCTTGATGAGATGTTAAACAATTATATTAATATTAAAGCAAAGGCTAAGGCCATTTATGATATCGAGCATGAGGCTGATAAACTTTTGCATAGCCTCACCCGAGAACTTAACAGAGCTTTTGTTACACCCATAGACCGCGAAGATTTGTTAGCCATAGGAAACGGCATTGATTCAATTACTGATGCAATTGAGGATGTAGCTAACTCTTTTGATACTTTTTCTATTGCAAATGTCCAAAGTGAAGCGTTAGATATGTCAAAGATAATAATGGAAACTTGCAATACGTTAGCTGAAGTTGTAAAAGAGTTTGAGTTATTCCGTAGTTCTAAGAAACTAAACGAACTTATTATAGAAGTTAATCGGCTGGAAGAAGAGGGAGATATGCTTTACCGTTCTACTTTGAAAAAACTGTATAAAAATAATGGCTTATCGGTTTTAGATATTATAAAATGGAAGGAAATCTATGATTTCATGGAACGGATCCTGGATACCTGTGAAGATGTAGCTAACTTAATTGAAGGTACTGTCCTTAAAAATAGATAAAGCTAGAAGGGAGTAAACAAACAAATGAGGGGTAGAAAGATAACTTTTTTCATAGTATTAGCTATTGCTCTTGTTATGACATATACTGCACTCTATGGAATCAATATCACGTGGTGGGGGGCTCTTGAAGTAAAAATAGCGGGGGCCCCCGATATAAGGTTTGGTATTGATATCCGGGGCGGGGTAGATGCTGTATTTGAGCCGGCTGATTTAGACAGAGCACCAACTGCTGAAGAGCTGGATGCGGCCCGCTCGGTTATTGAGACAAGGCTTGATCAGCAAAATATATTAGATCGCGAGGTAACCGTGGACAAGCAGAATGGATATATAATAGTGCGCTTTCCATGGAAAGCCGATGAAACAGAATTTGACCCAGAAAGCGCGATAGCAGAGCTGGGAGAGACTGCAATGCTGACCTTTCGGGATGAGGAGGGCAATATTCTTTTAGAAGGTTCCCATGTAAAAAATAGCACGGTTCAGATGGACAGCAGATATGGAAAATATGTAGTAGCCCTGGAGTTCGATGAGGAAGGCACTAAGCTATTTAGCGAGGCAACGGAGCGGCTTGTTGGTGAAGTAATAAATATCTATATGGATGATACATTGATACAGTCAGCTGTAGTTAGGGAGCATATTTCAACTGGAGAGGCTATGATCGATGGTATGAGCGGTTTGGAGGAAGCGAAAGCCCTATCAGATAAAATCAATGCAGGGGCATTGCCATTTTCAATGGTTACCAAGAACCACTCAACTATTAGTCCTACTTTAGGTAGCGGTGCTCTTGATATAATGGTGATGGCTGGTGGAATTGCTTTTATAATAATATGTATACTATTGATAATATACTACCGATTGCCCGGTTTTGTTGCCTGTATTTCGCTCTTAATCCAGATATCAGGTCAGCTCCTAGCCATAGCTATTCCTCAGATAACTTTAACCCTAACAGGAATAGCAGGTATTATCTTGTCCATAGGTATGGGAGTTGATGCCAACATTATTATATCTGAACGTATCAGCGAGGAGATAAAGGCAGGGAAAACGCTTGGGGCAGCAATATCGGCCGGATTTAAAAATGCTTTTTCATCGGTATTTGATGGAAATATAACTGTTTTGATTGTTGCAGTCGCATTGTGGAGGTTTGGTTCTGGATCGGTTTTATCCTTCGCATATTCACTGTTTACTGGTATTATCTTCAATTTCGTTGCCGGTGTAACAGCGTCCCGCTTAATGATTCGCTCCTTAAGCCAATACGAATTTTTGCGCAATCCAAAGCTGTATACTTGCTTGTCTAGGAGGGTTACATTATGAAAGTAATTGATTTTTATAGTAAACGTTGGATTTTTTTCGGCATTGCTCTAGCTACAATAGTAGTAGGAATTATTGCGGGCTTTGTAAATGGGGTAGAGCTTGATATTTATTTTAAAGGTGGCTCTATATTAAAGTATAATTATGTTGGGAATGTTGATGCCAATAAAGCTGCCGATATAGCATCAAATATAGTGGGTCGTGCGGTTAGTACTCAAATTACCACAGAGCTTAGTTCCGGTGAAAAGCGGCTTATAATCAATATTTCAGGCAACTATGGCCTTGATGCAAAGCTGCAAAAGGAGCTCGATGAAGCTCTGAAGGGGGCCTTCCCAGGAGCCGATTTAAAACTTTCAGAGTCCTCAATGGTTGAGCCCTTTTTCGGTAGAATGTTCTTGCGCAATGGCATTATGGCACTTTTGATTGCATCTTTCTTTGTGGTGATATATGTGTGGATTCGATTTAGAAAAATCGGCGGGCTTTCAGCTGGGATCATGGCTTTGATAGCCTTGCTCTTTGATATAATCGTAGTATTTATTACACATATAATTTTCAGAATTCCCATTGGAGATTCATTCGTGGCAGTGGCTCTAACTATAATAGGATACTCTATCAACGATACTATAGTAGTCTACGACCGCATTCGTGAAAACCGCAAGCTATATCCCAAGCTTGCTATCGAGGAAGTAACTAATTTATCAATTACACAGTCAATGACCCGTTCCATCAATACTAGTGTGGCAGTATTTATAAGCGTCACCGTAGTTTATATTCTGGCTTTCGCCAATAGTATTGAGGCTGTTCAGGGGTTTGCTCTGCCTATGGCAATGGGTACAATAGCCGGCTGTTTCTCTAGTCTATGCATTGCAGAAAATCTATGGGTGATGTGGAATAAGCGCGAAGCTAAAGCATAAAAATAGCTTAAAGATATTAAGTAGACGTAAGTGTCCGAGTATGTAAGTGCTTTTTTAGGGATTTGGCATTGGGGGAAGGAAAAATTATGAGCAGGCAAGATGCTGTACAATTTTTCAAAAGATTTGGCGCTGGAGCGGTTATTGGTTTGGGGGCCATTGTTCCAGGGGTAAGTGGCGGTGTTATTGCTCTAACCATG
>CALGOY010000183.1 GCA_937960725.1 uncultured Bacillota bacterium | reverse complement strand
AAGAATTAATCTACGAACTGGAAAGCGTTAAGCGAAGCCGCAATATCCACACTTCAACCTTAGACCAGAGCGTTCTATATGAGTACTTGGCCTCTGGAGTCCTAGATAAATATTTAAAGCAGGCGCGGAAGGAGTATAGAGAAAAACATGACTTCGCCACCCAATGTGCTAAAAAATACATCCCCCTAAAAAAGATTTACGGAGAAGGGGGGCTCCATATTTTCATCGAGCTGGAAGACCATATAGATGCACGGCTGGTTCTAGAAAAATGCTATCAAAAGGGAGTTATATTCATGCCCGGCGACCTATTCTTCACCGACGGCAAGGGACACAACACTTTTAGACTGGGATTTTCCCGCCTGTCTTTGGATGATATTGAAAAGGGAATTCAAATCATAGGAGAGACAATAAAGGAAATCCAAGCCATGCACAATTCTTCTTAGTCTTCTGTTCCTAATCCTGGAAATATATGCTATAATATCAGGCATAAGTAGAGCTTTCAAAACCAAATTAGGAGGTAATAATATGAAGCAAGTCCCATATAACCAATACCTTGTAGAAGTCGAACAACATCTCAAACAGGGGGGAGTTTTCCTCTCCGCAAAGGCCGAAAAAATAAACACCATGGTCATTGGCTGGGGAGGAATAAATGTATATTGGGGTAAGCCTATATTTGTAGTGCCGGTCAGAAAATCCCGCTACACCCATGATCTAATTGAGAAATCCGGAGAGTTTACAGTAAGCATTCCATTGAAAGAGGATATGCGAAAAGCCCTTGCATTCTGCGGCACCAAATCCGGCAGGGATTTTGATAAATTTAAGGAATGCAACCTAACGCCCGAGCCAGGACAAAAAGTAAATGCTCCTATCATCAAAGAATGTTCCCTACACTACGAATGCAAAGTAGTCTACAAGCAGGACATGATCCCGGATAACCTCGATGCAGAAATCGATAAAAAATTCTACCCCTCTCCCGATTACCATACTCTATATTTTGGAGAAATTGTAGCATGCTATCTAACTGAATAAGCAGCCATTCTATAATTTAGCACTTATAAACTCAAAAAAGGAAACCTTTAAAAAGGTTTCCTTTTTATTCTACAAACGCCCAGTATATAGCCCTTATGGCTTTTTCAAAATCTTCCGTTTCCACGCCAATAATAATATTAATTTCGCTAGAACCCTGGTCAATCATCCGAACATTTATTCCTGCCTCCCCTAGGGCACCAAACAATTTAGCTGCAATCCCTGGGGTTCGGGACATACCCTGTCCTACCGTTGCAATCATGGCCATGTTAGGATAAACGTTGATGGCATCTGGCTTTAGCTGGTGTTTTATATCTTCAATTATGGAATCTAGCTTGCCTTCCAGCTGGTCATCCGATATCACCAAGCAAATGCTATCGATCCCGGTAGGCATGTGTTCAAAAGAAATTCCATGGGATTCGATTATCGAAAGAAGCTTCCGTCCAAACCCAAGCTCTGAATTCATCAAGGTCTTTTCTAGGGCTATGACTGTAAAATCCTTACGGCCTGCAATTCCTGTAATAGTTCCTGGCTTCGCAGTTTCAACCCCATTAGGCACTATAAGGGTTCCAGCAGCCTCCGGATCATTGGTATTTTTTATATTTATAGGAATTCCGGCTTGTCGAACTGGGAATATTGAATCTTCATGTAATACATTAGCTCCCATATAGGCTAACTCTCTCAACTCGCGATAAGTAATCCGCTCTATAGGTTTAGGATTATTTACAATCCTAGGATCCGCCATTAAAAAGCCAGAAACATCAGTCCAATTTTCATATATGTCCGCACCTACTCCCCTAGCAACTATAGCTCCTGTTATGTCTGAGCCTCCGCGGGAAAAAGTTTGTATAGCCCCATTAGGCCTAGAGCCATAGAAGCCTGGTATAACAGCTCGCTCGCAATCGGCTAGACGCTCTCTAATAACCTCATCGGTCTTTTCTTGATCAAAAATCCCTGCCTCATTAAAACAGATTATTTCGGCAGCATAGACAAAATAATATCTAAAAAGTTTTGCCAGTA
>CALGOY010000182.1 GCA_937960725.1 uncultured Bacillota bacterium | reverse complement strand
GACTAAGGGCACCATTGACAAGATCGTAGATAAAATTCAACCGGATGTAGTTATGTACCTAATAAATGCAGTATATTTTAAGTCGGATTGGCAAGTACCTTTTGATGCTGCAAACACCAGGGAAATGCAATTTCATACTCCCAAAGGGGATGTAGTGGCTAAGTTTATGAATCGCAGTGGTCATATGCAATATATCGATAAAAACGGTGCAAAAGGCGTAATCCTCCCTTATGATGATGGACAATTTAGTTTTTTTGCTCTACTTCCTAAGGAAGGTAAAGATGTAAGAGCCTTTATAAAAGAGCTGGATGGAAAAGAAATTAGGAATTATTTGCTGTCCAAAGAAGAAGGTTATATAAGTCTTTCTCTCCCCAAATTTGAAACCAGCTTTGAAGATAGTCTAAAAGATGAATTGACTAAGTTAGGTATGGGTATAGCCTTTGATTCATCTAAAGCTGATTTTTCGCGGATGAATGCTGAACGTGAGAAAAACCTTTATATAAGCGAAATATTGCATAAGACATACTGTAAGGTTGATGAACTTGGAACAGAGGCCTCTGCTGTGACTTCCATAGAAGTGACTTTGACCTCTATGCCTGTAGGCCAAGATATTCACATCGTATTTGATCGGCCCTTCGTATACGGTATAGTGGATACAACAACTGAAGCCCCGCTCTTTCTGGGAATTATGGAGAATCCAACCCAGTAAATGTCATAATCCCCTATCATGGGGATTATTTTTATGCTCCAAAGCTTTAATCATTCCTCATACATGATTTCCCCACTATGGTTTTTCTTTTTTTACCTACTGTATTTGATTTTAAAATGAACCGAAATTTATCAGATCTTTTTTTTTGTAAATTATTTTTTGACTCCCTAATCGTGGTCGTGCTATAATTGCAATAGTGGTATAGAAACACATCAGGCACTGTTTCGTGATGGAGATGATGCATACATGAAATCGATAATAGAATGTCTAGAATGTAATCCTATTATCGCCGCTCTACCGCATATAGAATTGCCAGAACATATTGAACAATTGCCTGTAGAGGTATTATTTCTACTATCTGGCAATATATTAGAAATTGAGGATAGGGTCAAGCGATTAAAAGATTTGGGAAAAAAGGTATTTATCCATGTAGACTTAATCGAAGGACTAGGAAAAGATCTTGCTGCTGTGGAATATGTAGAAAAACGCATCAAACCGGACGGGATACTATCTACCCGCAGCAACTTACTTAAACATGGAAAGGACATCGGATTAATAACGGTGCAACGAATATTTCTTATTGATTCACTTTCGTTTGAGAGTGGAATAAAAATGGTGCAAAACTACCAGCCAGACTTCGTGGAGGTGATGCCTGGCATCGCCCCTAGAGCTATTTCTGATTTGAAAAAGGAGATAAAGCAACCCATAATTGCCGGTGGGATGATCACCGATAAGGCGGGGGTTATTCAAGCACTAAAGGCTGGTGCCTTAGCTGTTTCTACCAGTAAAAAAGCATTGTGGAGTTTAGCATAGAAAAACATAGGGGGAAGGGGAATGGTATTAGATGGATAAGAAATATGTAATTGCACTAGATCAAGGCACTACTAGCTGCCGCGCTATTATTTTTTCTAAAGATGGGAAAGTTGTTGGGAAGAAGGCAAAGGAATTCAAGCAGATATATCCCAGGCCTGGATGGGTTGAGCATGATCCTGAGGAGATATGGCAATGCCAGTTGTCAGTTTTAAGAGATGTTATACAGGAAACTGGCGTTAGTGCAGAGGAAATATCATCCATTGGAATAACTAATCAGAGGGAAACGGTAGTGGTATGGGACCGGCATACAGGAAAACCGATATATAATGCAATTGTATGGCAGTGCCGAAGAACTGCTCCTCTGTGTGATGAATTAAAACAAAATGGCATGGAGGAAATTATCCACAAGAAAACAGGGTTATTAATAGATGCATACTTTTCAGCGACCAAGCTATGCTGGATACTTAATCAGGTACCAGGGGCTAGGGCGTTGGCAGAATCGGGGGACATCATAGCAGGTACTATTGATACCTGGCTTATATGGAATTTGACCGGAGGAAAAGTCCATGCTACTGATTATACCAATGCTTC
Organism: uncultured Bacillota bacterium; assembly: GCA_937960725.1. Taxonomy (GTDB): domain Bacteria; phylum Bacillota; class Clostridia; order Caldicoprobacterales; family UBA3941; genus CALGOY01. Next base: position 8,220 of record CALGOY010000182.1, on the reverse strand, counting down.
CAGGACTATGCTATTTAATATAAATGAGCTGTGCTGGGATGAAGAATTAATAGATAGTCTGGAAATTCCTGAAAGTCTGCTTCCGGAAGTAAAAAATAGCAGCGGTTATTTCGGAAGCTTAGATAGAAAATGGCTAGGAGAAGAAATTCCTATTACCGGGGTAGCAGGGGATCAACATGCAGCGTTATTTGGACAAACTTGTTTTGAGCCTGGTATGGTTAAGAATACATATGGAACGGGCTGCTTTATGCTGATGAATACAGGGGATAATAAAATTTTATCTAAGAATGGATTATTGACTACTATTGCTTGGGGAATAGGGGGCAAAGTGGAATACGCCTTAGAAGGCAGCGTGTTTTCAGCTGGTGCTACAATCCAGTGGCTTCGCGACGAACTAGGGATTATAAAAACTGCAGCGGAAAGTGAAGATTTTGCTAATAAGGTGAGCGATACCAATGGAGTATATATGGTTCCAGCTTTTACGGGTTTAGGAGCTCCTTATTGGGATATGTACGCAAGGGGAGCTATATTCGGGTTGACCAGGGGAGCTAATAAATATCATATTGTAAGAGCTGCTTTAGAGTCTCTTGCTTATCAAACGCGGGATGTTCTAGAGGTTATGAAGGAAGATTCCGGCATAGATTTGAAAGAGCTAAAGGTGGACGGAGGAGCAGCAGCTAATAATTTCCTCATGCAGTTTCAAGCAGATATATTGGATGTACCCGTATTAAGGCCACAAAATACTGAAACCACGGCTCAAGGAGCAGCATTCCTAGCAGGGCTAGAATCGGGGATGTGGAGTACGAAAAGTGAGATTATGGAGATTTGGACTTTGGATAGAAGATTTACCCCTTGTATGGAAGAAAAAGAAAGGGAAGAAAAATATAGGGGATGGAAGAGAGCAGCAGAGCGCAGTTGTAATTGGATAGATAGTTAGAGCTATTTGATTTGCTCTAGATTTTTAAGTAGTACATTACCTTTTAATTTAACCAGCATGTAATTTTGTTCGCGGGTCACTCTCGCAAAGTCTTCTATAGCAGCGTCGATCTTTTGATTAAGCTCTTTGTCTGGCTTTTCCATCCTTGATTTAGCTATCTCCCATGACTTTGATATATTTTGCAGCCTTTCGTCGCTTTCATCCCAATTGCCTTCCTGGGCATAGATGATAATCCAGCGAACATTATACGTTATATCTTTAATATCAGGGGGAGCTTGGTGCTTGTACAGATTATAGAACTTAGAGTAGTATTGGTATAGCTCATTGGCTGCCTTAAGAGTTTCGTCTTCGTTATGGGACATAACCCAGTTGGTCAATGTATCCAGCTGCAGTTCGTAATTTTCCCGAAGATTTTGAGAGGCGCCATCTTTTTGTGCCTGTACCTCGTAGTTATTCCAGCTTGTATGAAGTTTTTCTATGGTCTTTTCAACGGAGGACCAGTCCACTTTTGGTGGCTGCTGGTCTCCTTTTTTTTGTTGTTGACTTTGTTCTTCTCCTTGCTTTTGTTGTTCATCGCCAGATGTTTGTTCTCCCTGCTTTTCTTGTTCTTTTCCTGAGCCTTCACTTTCTTGTTGATTGCTTTCCTCCTGTTTTTGCTTTTCCCCTTGCTGTTCTTTTTCTTGCTGCTCCTTTTTTTCTTTTGTTCCTTGCATTTTCTCAATTTGCTGCTGCCGCTCCATATTTGCCCTTTGGTCTTTTACTTGCTGAATCTGTTCTATTATCATATTTGTATCTTCTTCTATAGAAATTAATATTTTAGGAGGAGCTTTTTTTTCATTTTGGGATTCTTCGTTTGATTTCTCCTGAGAGTGTGTACATATTTTACTGCAGCCTACTATACAGCTAGATATCAGGATAAATATAAATAATAGTAGGATGTGCCTTTTTATGTTTTTCGTCATACAGCTCACCTCATATTTGCCTTTTATAGAGTTATTATTTCACCAAAACTTTATGACATTCAAAATCTCTAATTAAATTAAATGTAATTAAAAGTTTTATAAAGCATATATTGGGCTTTATGCATATTATAGATTATAATAATCATAAACAGGCTTTTGAAAATTTAAATAGTGGGGGAGGGGAGAAGATCATGAAAAAATTCAATGAGCTAAAGCCAGAACAATTAAAACCGCACTGGGATCCAGATATACTTCCCTTTGAAACGACAGAAGAGATTGAGCCCGTATGCGATATAATTGGCCAGGAAAGAGCTGTAAGGGCTATGGAGTTTGGCATTAAGATTAAAAAGAAGGGTTATAATTTATACATCTCTGGGGTTAGTGGCACAGGAAAAACTAGCTATGCAAAAGAATATATAAATAAAATTGCTAAAGATGAAAAGACGCCAGATGATTGGTGTTATCTCTATAACTTTGATAATCCAAGCAATCCCATTGCTGTCAATCTTCCGGCAGGGAAAGGAAAACAGTTTCAGCAAGACATCCACCAATTAATAAGCGAGCTCAAGATTGAAATTCCGAAAGCATTCAGAGGACAGGACTATGAAAACGAAAAAACGCTTATGATAAAGAAATTGCAGGATGAACGAAGCAAAATATTTAATAAATTCTCCGAATATGCTAGGGAGCAAGGCTTTCAAGTAAATATATCTAATTCAGGTATATATTTTATACCTATCGTCGATGGAGAGCCGATGGAGGAAGAGGAATACAATAAACTTGATGATGATACAAAAAAACACATCAATGAAAAGCTTACTCAAATTCAGTTGGAAGCTGTTGATATGGTGAGAAGGATAAGGGAATTAGAGAAAGATGTAAAAAAGCAAGCTGCAGAGCTAGATAACCGGATAGGTTTATTTGCAGTAGGATTGCGCATTGATGGTCTAAAAGAAAAATATAAGGATTATCCTAAAATAGTTGAGTATTTGGAAAACTTAAAAAAAGATATCATAGAGAATATAGATGAGTTTAGGGAAGAAGAGGCCGAGGAGACAAATCCATTTGTGAATGTATTGAGAAGAGGAACTTCAGGAATAAAGAATAAATATACAGTGAATCTTTTAGTAGATAATAGCCATATAGAGGGGGCACCGGTAATAGTGGAATTTAACCCCACCTATAATACGCTCTTTGGAAGCCTAGAATATGAAAATCGCTTTGGATTGGTAAGTACTGATTTTACTTTGATAAAGCCGGGAAGCGTTCATTTGGCCAATGGAGGATATTTAATTTTACAGGCTAAAGATATATTGAGCACGCCCTTTCTATGGGAGGGACTGAAAAAAATACTAAAGACTAAAAGTATATCTATTGAAAATCTTAGAGATCAACTGGGCTTGGTTAGCATTTCATCTCTAAAGCCAGAACCAATTCCTATAGATATAAAGGTGGTATTGATAGGAAGCGATTATTTATATCAACTTTTGTATGAATTGGATGAAGATTTTAGAAAGCTATTTAAGATAAAAGTAGATTTTGACGATGAGATGCCAGCTAGCCGGCATAATCTAATATGCCTAGCCGGATTTATCAGTGGGTTATGCAAAAGGGAAAATCTCCTTCCTTTTAGCAAAGATGCAGTTATAAAAGTTGCTGAATATAGCTCCCGACTTGTGGAGGATCAACATAAATTATCAACTCGGTTTAACAATATTATAGAAATATTAATAGAAGCTAATGCTTGGGCCCAAATGGAAGGCCAAAAACTTGTAAATGGCGAAAATGTCAAAAAGGCAATTCGAGAAAAAGAGTATCGCTCTAATAAATATGATGAAAAATGGATGGAAATGCTGAAAGACGGCACTATTATGATAGATACTGATGGGGAAGTAGTAGGGCAAATTAATGCTCTATCTATTATAGAGATGGGGGACGTTGTGTTTGGAAAACCCTTGAGGATTACCGCTACTACTTTTATGGGCGAAAGCGGTATAGTCAATGTGGAAAGAGAGGTAGCTATGAGCGGAACTACTCATAGCAAGGGGGTCATGATTTTAAGCGGATATATTGGCGAACAGTACGCCCAGGAAGTTCCCTTAGCTTTAAATGCTAATATTACCTTCGAACAGCTTTATGGAGAGGTGGACGGCGATAGCGCTTCTAGTGCCGAGCTTTATGCAATTTTATCAAGCCTTGCTGAAGTTCCCATAAAGCAGGGAATTGCAGTTACAGGCTCAGTTAATCAGAAGGGGGAAATTCAGCCCGTCGGGGGAGTTACTCATAAGATAGAAGGATTTTTTAACCTGTGCAAAAAGCGAGGCTTAACCGGAGAACAAGGGGTTATAATACCACGAAAAAATATCCACAATCTAGTGCTTAAAGATGAAGTCATAGAAGCTGTTAGGGAAGGTAAATTTCATATATATCCTATAGACCATATAGACGAAGGTATAGAGATATTAATGGGATTGCCTGCCGGAAAAAAGCTAGAGGATGGTTTTTTTGAAAAGGGCTCTGTCCATGAAAAAGCATATAATAAAATAAGACAATATGCTCTTACTATGGCCAACTTTGGCAAGGAGGATTCAGAGGACAATATCAGCCAGAAATCTTAAAAATGCTCCTTACTCTAACAACTGCCTTAGACAGTGGGATATATAATACTACGCCAATTGCAGCTTGAGCAAAGTTTACTGCCAGGTTAGGGAGGTTTGCGAGCCAGTCGATTCCAAGGAAAACAACCTCGTATAGGTAATAGGCCAAAGCCATCCAGCTTCCAGCTATAGATAGGCCTAATAGAATACCTTGTATTTTATTTTTATTTTTTGGAAAATACAGAAAATGCCCTGCAATTCCCCCCATAATTCCCTTTATTATAAGCGTAGCAAACATGTAGATAGGGGCCCCTAGATAAAGATCAGCAAAAAAAGATCCTACACCTGCTACTATTGCAGCCATCGGGCCTCCCAGGACTAGACCGCTTAAAAATATAATGCTGTCCCCTGCATGAAAGTAAGCTTCTTTTACCAAAGCAAATGGGACCCGTATCATGGTAAAGCTAGTAACCACAAACACTAAGGCTGATAGGATTCCTGCTAAAACAATTTTTTGGGTAGTGATTTTTTTCATTGCCCATTCTCCCCTCTATGGTTTTATTTACTTTTTTTAAAATAGCTGATATAATTGTATCGATACAATTATAATAATTTTTAAAAATTTTAAGTATTATGCCATAGGGGAAAGGCAATGTCAATGGAAAATTTGGAAAAATATCTAAAAGAATACTTAAAATTAGATAAGCTCCCCCTATATTTGAGGATTTATATGGGAATATCGGATTTAGCGGACACCATTGAAGTGGGGAGAGTGTATAGGCTTCCACCAATTAGGAAGCTAGCAAAACAGCTGGGAGTGAATAACGGTACAGTTGCCCGGGCCTATGGTAAATTAGAAGAGGAGGGAATTGTATACGCTAAGACGGGCAGCGGTACCTACCTGCGTGGGAAAAGGGCATTCCAGGATTGCTGTCCATATAAAAATAGCTTCATAGAGAAAAATATTTATAAGACGGATTTATACCAAAATACTAATCGGTTTATCGATTTGGCTGCATCTACCCCTACTTCAGATCTTTTTCCCGTAGATAGCTTTAAAAAGGCTATCAATCATGTACTGGATCGGGACGGAGGCAAGGCCTTTGAGTATCAGGAAGAAAAAGGATTTTATCCCCTTCGCCAGTCTATTTGTAAATATATTGGAGATATGGGTATTAAAGCTGAGCCTGAGGATATATTGATCACCACTGGGGCCCAGCAGGGAATCGATTTGATAGCAAAAGCGCTGATTGAAACTGGCGATGTAGTTTATACCGAAAGACCTACATATAATGGCGCTGCAGCATCATTCCTATCTAGGGGAGCTATATTGGTGGATGTTCCAATGGATCATGAGGGAATTGATCCTAACATATTGGAAAATATGGTTAAGAAAAAACACCCGCGCTTTGTGTACATTATGCCTAATTTCCAAAGCCCCACCGGCATAACCTACTCTATCGAGAGACGGAAGGAGATATTGGATCTGGCAGAGCGGTATGATTTTTTGCTGGTTGAGGATGATTATTTAGGAGAATTAAGCTTTGATGATAAGCTTCCCTTAAACCACCTAAAATCATTTGATAAGGATGATCGGGTTATTTATATCAAAAGCTTTTCGAAACTTTTTATGCCAGGTCTTCGTCTAGGATTTATGGTATTGCCAAGGCCGGTGCAAGAAAGATTTGAAAAGGTGAAATGGTTTTCCGACATATCTACTTCGGCCTTGACTCAGAGAGCTTTTGATGTATACTTAAGGAGTGGGGAGTGGAAGGTCCATTTAAAGCAGTTAAAGGATACATATTCTATTAACCACGATACTATGGTTAATGCCCTTAAAGCCCATGGAGAAATTTTTGAATTTACCCCTCCGCGCGGAGGGCTTACCCTTTGGGTTTCTGTTGTCGGAGAAAAATCTAGCCTTGAAATTGCAGCTTTAGCGTGGAAAAAGGGAGTGAAAATTACTCCTGGTTATCATTTCTATGTTAATGGGAGTGATACTCAAAATATTCGCCTCGGATACGCTGCTGCGACTCCAGATGAGATAGAGGAAGGTATATCCAAGCTAGTTTCTTCTATTAAGTGATTAATATTATTTTTTATTTTGGGGGGTATACCGATATGAAGAAAATAAAAATCATTGCCCACAGGGGAGCTTCTGCTTATGCACCAGAAAATACTATGGCGGCCTTTCGTAAGGCAATAGATATGGAAGCCGAAGGGATCGAGCTGGATGTACACCTAACTAAAGATGGGCATGTAGTGGTCATCCATGATGAAAAAGTAGATCGGACCAGCAACGGAAGCGGAATGATATCTGATATGACCTTAGAGGAAGTTAAACAGCTGGATTTTGGAAGCTGGTTCTCAGATGAGTTTGCAGGTGAGAAAATTCCTACTTTAGAAGAAGTATTAGAACTGTTAAAGGGCTGGAGCGGTCTGTTAAACATCGAGCTTAAGATATTAAAGGCCGGAATGTATGAAGGATTAGAACAGAAAGTTGTAGATTTGGTTAAATCATATGATATGCTAGAGAACACTATCATTTCATCATTCAACCACTACAGTCTAGCTACTGTGAAGAAAATAGAGCCGAGGATGAAGATTGGGCTTCTATATAGCAGCGGGATATATGAACCATGGAACTATGCTGCTACTTTAAATGCCGATGCCATTCATCCACACTATTTCAGCATAGTACCTGAGCTTGTGGAGATCTGCCATGCTCATAATATACAGGTAAACCCGTATACAATAGACGATCCAGAACATATTTTATATATGTTGAAGGCAAAAGTCGATGGAATTATCACCAACGTGCCAGATGTAGCTAAAAAGCTAAGGGATCAGAATATCAATATATAGCTATATAGCTATTGAACGGTTGTTCCGATAATTATAGCTTAAAGGGGAATTGGATATAATTATTAAAAAATGAAAGGAGAAAAAAATATGAGCACAGAACGTAGAAATATTGATGTAAAAATAGGTGAAAACACCATTCAAGTTCCCCGAGGCACAACTATAGAAACGCTGGCTAAAAAATACCAGCTTGATCATCCTTTCTTAATAGTTGCTGCGAAAGTAAATAATCGGCTGAAAGAGCTGACTGAAACCTTAGATGAGGATTGTGAGCTTCAATTCATAGATCTATCGACGGAAGACGGGATTAGAATATATGTACGGGGCTTGACTTTTATATTTATTCGAGCATGTAGGGAGCTTTTCCCGGACTGCAGGGTTTCTATAGAACACTCGATGAGCAAGGGATTATATTGTGAAGTCCATGGGGATTTTGCCATGACTCCCCGGCAAGTATCTAGAATCGAGGAGCGGATGAAGCAGATTGTAGAGCTAGATGAACCTTTTGTCAGGTACAAAGTTTCCGTTGATGAAGCAAAAGAAATATTTAAAGAAATGAAGTTCTATGATAAACTGGACATCTTAGAATATCGTCCGGAAAACTATGTTAACCTTTACCGTTGTGGCTGGATGACGGATTATTTATACGGCTATATGGTACCCAGCACTGGATATCTAAAAACTTTTGAGCTAAAGTTTTATCTTCCTGGCATAATCATTCGCTATCCGCTTAAGGAAACCGGAAAAATTCCCGAGTTTGAGGATAGTCCGAAGCTGTATAGAATATTTAGAGAATCTGAAAAATGGAGCCAAACTATCCATGTAGAGAATGTTGCTCAGTTAAATGATAGTATAAAGAGTG
>CALGOY010000181.1 GCA_937960725.1 uncultured Bacillota bacterium | reverse complement strand
TCTTCAGGGGAGGTTTCTAGTCTAACTCATATAACTTTTTCTCCTCTATCAGCTGCCGCTTTGGCTTCTTCGGCTGTAAAGTAAATCCTTCCAGTTGCTGCACCTGGAGAAGCAGGCAAGCCTTTAGCAATAGGAGTTGCGGACTTTAAGGCTTCTGGATCAAAGGTTGGGTGTAGTAAGCTATCTAGCTGGTCAGGCTCAACTTTCAAAATCGCTTCTTCTTTTGTCAGCAATCCTTCTGATACCAAATCTACCGCAATTTTCAATGCTGCCGCTGCAGTCCTCTTTCCATTTCTTGTCTGGGGTATGTATAGCTTTCCTTTTTCTATAGTAAACTCCAGATCTTGCATGTCTCTATAGTGTTTTTCTAAGGTCTGAGCAATCTCTACAAATTGATCATAAACTTCGGGCATTATTTCTTTTAGCCTCTCAATAGGTTCTGGAGTACGAATACCTGCTACTACATCTTCCCCTTGAGCATTCATCAAAAACTCGCCGTACAGTTTCTTTTCTCCTGTAGCAGGATTCCTTGTAAATGCAACTCCTGTACCGCTGTCATCTCCCATATTTCCAAATACCATCGCCTGAACATTGACAGCTGTGCCCCAATCACCAGGGATATTGTTCATCCTTCTATAGACAATAGCCCTTGGATTGTTCCATGAACGGAAAACAGCTTGAACAGCTTCTAACAATTGTTCTTTTGGATCCTGAGGGAATTCCTCTCCTTTTTCTGCTTTATATAGCTCCTTAAACTTCTCAACTATTTCTTTCAAATTCTCAGCAGTTAAATCAGTGTCTACTACAACTCCATTTGCTTCCTTAACCCCGTCAAAAATTTCATCAAATTTTTCTTTTTCGATGCCCATTACTACGTCAGAGAACATCTGGATAAATCGTCTATAGCTGTCGTATGCAAACCATTCGTTATTCGTCAATTTTGCCAATCCCTGAACTGTTTCATCATTTAATCCCAGGTTTAAGATTGTGTCCATCATACCTGGCATGGAAACTCTTGCACCTGAACGAACGGATACAAGAAAAGGATTGTTTACATCGCCAAATTTTTTACCGACTATTTTTTCAACTTTCTCCATCGCATCGTAGATCTGTTCTACTACTTCAGGAGCAATTTTTTCGCCATCTTCATAGTATTTGATACAGGCTTCAGTTGTTACGGTAAACCCTTGGGGCACAGGCAGTCCCATAGCGGTCATTTCTGCTAGGTTAGCACCTTTTCCGCCCAATAGGTTTCTCATTGTAGCATTTCCTTCGCTGAAAAGGTACACGTACTTTTTAGACATTCTACTTTCCTCCTTAGTATGTATTTAACAAGAAAATAAGCTATCCCTTATTTTCATTTGTTTACAACAAATGATTTCCCTACATATCTTATACAATTTTTTCAACTTGGTCAATACATATAACATATTTTTTTAAGCATCAGCACCTAATTCCTGTAAATGTTCTATGAAATTTCTTGTCTTAAGTTTTTTTTCCAATCGTTCTTCTAAATATGCTGATAAAATTTTATCCAGCTGTCGTCTGAAATTCGGAGATATTTTCAGAATATTTATTCGCTTCAGATCCATGTCCAATATATATCTCATCACCTGCACCGTTCCCATTTGTATATTATATCCTTCTTTATCCACTTTATAACATTCGGAACAAATTATTCCTCCTTTTGATGGACAAAAATAAACAGGATTGGAAATCTCAGCTCCACAACTTGTGCAATATTCTAAATTAGGTCTATAGCCCATAATATCAGTGAATTTAAGTTCGAAAACATAGGTTATATCCCTGGGATTTAGATCTGAATAAGCAAAATAGGATAGCACCTGTAAAAGCAAGTAAAAAAGAGGAGTGTTTTGCTCACCGGCAACTATCACTTCCTCCACTAAATCAATTGCATAGCTGGCATATGCATACTTTTCAACGTCCTCCCTAATATCGAAAAAAGTATCTATAATAGCGCCTTGGGTTAATATATATATATCTCCCCTTTTAAGCAAAACATATTCCCCATAAGCAAAAAGCTGAGTAACGGATAAAAATTTGCTTTTAGCTTTTCTACAACCCCTAGCAAGTATGGACATTTTCCCATATTCAGGGGAAAAAAGCGTAAGCATTCGATCAGATTCTTTAAAATCAGTGTATCGCAATACTACCCCCTGCGTCCGTATTATCCTGCCTTTTTCTCTTCTTTTGTTGCTCATTTTTCTCCACCCCATCGCCGCCTTTAAGCTGGCTGTATACTAGATAGCTTGATATACTCCCGGTCTTCTCGAAAATTTTCCAAAAAATCTCTTCCATCGCAAGCGCCTCCCCTTTTTAAATAGTATATCTATATAGATAGGATGACCCCTATATTGACAGCCTATTCTATGTAAATTCATCCTAAATCCACAATAATATACATGTTTAGTATACTTATTATATATCTTACTGCTCATATCCCAGCTCTCTTAGTGCCCGCTGATTGTTTCGCCAATCCTCTGATACTTTTACCCAAATATCAAGATACACTTTTATACCCAATAGATTTTCAATATCCATGCGCGCTTTTTGTCCAATTTGTTTAAGCATTTTCCCACCTTTTCCTATAATTATTGCCTTATGGGATTTTTTCTCACAATGAATTATCGCATGGATATCCATAAGTGGTTTGTCTTCTCGCTCTTTCATTGCCATGATCTCCACTCCTATCCCATGGGGCACTTCTTCTTTTAATAGCTGTAGGGCCTTCTCCCGTATCATCTCTGCGATAATTAGGCGCTCAGGTTGGTCCGTTACCATCGTTTCTGGATAATACTGAGGACCTTCTGGAAGATAAGACACGATCTTACTCTCTAATTCATCTAAATTTTTTCCCGTCAATGCGGATATAACTAATCCGTCGGAAAAATTGTAAAATTGTTTAAATTTATTGATCTCCTTTTCAATATCTTCGCTCGATAGCTTGTCCGCCTTGTTAAACGCTACGATAACCGGAGTATCAACATCTGCAAGTGTCTCAGCTATTTTTTTATCGCCGCTTCCTACACCCGCTGCTATATCAACGACAAATATAATCACATCTACTTCGTTTAGAGTGCTCATAGCAGTATTGACCATATACTCTCCTAGCCGGTTCTTGGGTTTATGGAGTCCGGGAGTATCTACAAAGACTATCTGGTATTCTTCCCTGGTTAATACACAGTGAATCCTGCTGCGGGTAGTTTGAGGCTTATCTGATATAATAGCAATTTTTTCACCTATCATCTTGTTCATCAATGTAGATTTGCCTACGTTAGGCCTTCCTATAATGGCTACAAATCCTGATCTATATTCTCTTTCCATTGATTATACCACCTTCACTTAATCAATAGTGTCAAAAGCATGTGGCAACAGTTCGTGGCTATCGTATTTAATATATTGTCCCTGAGGATTGGAAACTATTATAACAGGGATCTTAAATTCAGCAATGACCTGCCTACATATACCGCAGGGATAGATCATATCGTCCAAATCCGATGCAATTGCAAGGGCCTTAAACTGCATTTTTCCTTCTGAAACCGCTTTAAAAACTGCTACCCTTTCGGCACAGCAGGTAGCTCCATAGCTTATATTTTCAACATTGCATCCAGTAAAAACTTCGCCTTGAGAAGTTAATAAAGCGGCTCCAACCCTAAAGCCTGAATATGGAGCATAGGCATTTTCTTTAGCTTCCGAAGCTTTTCGTATTAAATCTTGGATATCCATATTAATTTAACTGCCTCCTAAAATCTACTAAGCTGAAGAGCAGCTAACACAGCCTCTTCTTTTTTTCTCATGATTTTCTCATCATCCGGTTCCATATGATCATAACCAAGCAGGTGCAGGATAGAATGGGTAGTTAAAAAACCTATTTCTCTAGAAAAGCTGTGTCCATATTCTTTAGCCTGTTCTTCAGCTTTTTCCAATGATATAACAATATCCCCAAGCATCAAAGCATTGGTTTCGGGATCAATGTCGTTTGCAAAATCCTCCATAGATATATTGCGATTTTTGATGCCTAATTCCAACATAGGAAAAGACAATACATCTGTTTCTTTGTCAACTCCACGAAAATTTAAATTTATTTGATGTATTTCATCATTATCCACAAATACCATACTAATCAAAACAGGAATTTGTATTCCTTCCATTTCTAAGGTTTTTTTAATACAGGCTTTAATTAAGCTAATGATATCTTTTGAAAGCTCAATTTTATTCTGGCGATTATCTATTTCTAAAATAACATTATCTTCCTTCATTGATCGGTTCTCCTTTTAGCTCCTGATCTTCTTTTAAGTTAACATCTGGATATTCTACTCTCTCATGAAATACCCCAGTCATAACCTCAGTAAAAGCATTTGCAATCTTATTTAAATCTTTTAACGTTAAATTACACTCATCCAACTGTCCGTCCTCTAACTTCTCCTTGATTAGCTTTCTAATAAGAGCTTCGATTTTACCACTAGTAGGATCGGTCATAGCCCTCACCGCCGCCTCAACGGTATCTGCCATCATCACGATAGCAATCTCTGGAATCTGAGGCTTAGGCCCAGGATACCTGAAGTTATCCAGATGTACATCTCCGCATTTATCTTGACTTTTCGCTTTGTGGTAAAAATAAATTACTGGGGTAGTGCCGTGATGCTGCTGTATAAAAGCTTGTATGACTGTCGGAATTCGATATTTTTTAGCTATTTCTACTCCGTCTTTGGCATGGGATATGATAATGTGTGTGCTCAAAGTGGGATTTAACTTATCATGGGGGTTCTTACCAGTTAATTGATTTTCTCTAAAATAAAAAGGTCTCTGAAGCTTCCCCGTATCGTGATAATAAGCCCCTACCCGAGCTAGCAATCCGTTAGCCCCAATTGCTTCAGCTGCATTTTCAGCTAAATTTGCTACTATTACGCTATGATGGTAAGTGCCTGGGGCCTCCCTCAGTAAACGCCTTAATAGAGGATGATTTGGATTTGACAGCTCCACCAGTTTGATGGGGGTTACGATTCCAAATATATTCTCCCAAATGGGAAGGGTTCCTACTAGAAAAATAGCCGATAGCATACCGCTGCCTACTCCCCAAAGAGAGGTCTTCAGCGGCTCTATCCAAGCTCCAGAGCTGAGCATCTCATATCCCGCAATTGCAAGCAGGTTTATGCAGCTGACTGCTACTCCAGCCAGCATGAGGCCATTGCGTTGATGGGTTCGCGATGCAATGAATATTCCCCCCGTTCCTGCTATGACAGCCATAATTACTATACCTAAATGGCCCTCCATCATTATTCCCAACATAACCGCAATAGCCATATTTATCACAAAAGCCGGTCTCGGTTTGAGCAAGACAGTTATTAGCATTCCCGCCAATGCAGCTGGTATAAGATAAATATTCAGTTCAGAAACTACCCTGGAAAGCCCTAAAGTCATCCATATAATTAGACTTATCATGAATAAAAGAGTAGGGCTTGAAACTATTTCCTTTTCGAAGCCTATAAGGTATAAGGCAACTATCGCCTGAATTATAAATATGGTCAAGCCTAATCCCACTATAAAAGGCACATCAACTTTATCGCCTTTTAAAAGCCCTAACTCCTGAAGAACAGCATATTGCTCTTCGGTAATAGGCTGGCCGGCTTGAACTATATGTTGCCCTCTTTTGTACATAACTTTTTCTACTTGCTCAGCTTTTTTCTGCTTCTCTTCCTCCGTTGCGTCGTGATCATATATCATATTAGGTTTTAATATGGACGTTCCTATAGAAGTACCCAATAGCCTTACTTCATTGGATATGGGCAGGGACATAATTTCTTCCCTTAGGGTGCTTTTAGCTTCCAACAAGTTGTCCTGCTTGATCCGAAGCTCTAATAGCCTAGATAAAGTATTTGTAAGCTGTTCTTTCAACTCCCTAAGCTCGTCCTCATCGGCCATAATACAAGTTAATATCTCATCTTTAGAAAGCATTATATCAAGCTTATCTTGAAGTTCGTTGATAAAACTTGTATCCAACACTCTGTCTATGTTTATATTTTTATTCTCCGCCTCAGCTAGCTGTAAATTGTCTTTATCCTCTAGATGAGAATTCCCATTGGACACATCCGGATTTATACTTTCCTCATCTATATTCTCCTCCAATTGCTGCAATGCTTTGCTTTGTTCTAGTTCGTCAAGCTTCTGAATGGCTAACGCTCTAACTTCCTGTATTTGATTAAATATCCTGTTTATATCTTCAAGCACGGTTTCATTTATCGACTCATCGTATCTATATATAGGAGAAACATTCTCCATGGCTTCCTTAATTCGCCGCTGTGTTGCTATTACATTTTCCACATCTCTCGGTGCGCTTATAGGGGTTTGGAGTATATCCCCCACTTTTAAATCATACTGCTCAGGCATAATTGCAGATAATACTATGGCAGAGATTACAATCAAATTAATAGCTGCAATTAAAATCCCCGATATTAACGATTTGTTAATACGCCTGAAAATAGTTTTAGCTAAACGAAGATTGCTCCGATTTAAAGAAATCTGAGTCATGATTATTTTCCTTTCCGCCGCTTAGTTTCTTGGCCTGCTGCTTTTTTCCTATTGTTTGAATATCGGTCATAGGCTTTGATAATTTCCATTACCAACTCATGTCTGACTACATCCCTGTGGGTTAGATATACCATCTCTATTCCTTTTATTCCCTTTAGTATCATCGAAGCCTCCACAAGCCCCGAAATTTTCCCCTTGGGTAAGTCAATTTGAGTTACATCACCGGTAATTACAGCTTTTGAACCTATTCCTAAACGGGTCAAAAACATCTTCATCTGCTCGGAAGTAGTATTTTGAGCTTCGTCTAGTATTATGAAGGAATTGTTCAAGGTTCTGCCCCTCATATAGGCTAGTGGAGCTACCTCTATAATTCCTCTCTCCACAAGTTTCATATATGTTTCTGGTCCCATTATGTCGTACAAAGCATCGTATAGTGGCCTAAGGTATGGATCTACCTTATTTTGTAAGTCTCCTGGCAAGAATCCAAGCTTTTCCCCTGCCTCTACAGCAGGACGAGTGAGTACTATTCTCTCTATCTCCTTATTCCTAAAAGCTGTAACTGCCATAGCCACAGCTAAATAGGTCTTTCCTGTTCCTGCAGGTCCTATGCCAAAAACAATATCATTTTCCTCAATAGCTTTCACATACCTGGTTTGTCCAACAGTTTTACATTTTATTTGTTTACCCTTATGGGTAATGCATACGATATCTCCAATCAATTCCTGGATGAGATTTATATGTCCTTCTAAAGCTAGGTGTATAGCATATTGCACCCTATTCTTATCAACCAGCTCGCCCTTTTTTATCATGTTGAGCAGTTCATTAATGACGGAATAAGCTAAATCTATTTTTTGCTCATCTTCACCTAGTACTCTTATCTGAGTTTCCCTGGATACAACCCTGACCCCAAGGCTATCTTCGATCATTTTTATATTTTCATCGAATTTTCCAAATAGCTGCATCATGTGATCTACACTATCTATTACGATGCTTTTTTCAGCTAGTACTTTTAATACGTCTTTCAAAAACCTTCCCCCTAATCTACTATTTTATCTTCATTTATCCTCATATTTTCATTTACCGCTATTTCTTCCTGCTGTGCTATGTCTTCTAATACTTCGACATATATTGTAGCGTCAATTCCCTCTTCTTTTATCATATCGTATTTGAACTGTTTGTCAATAATTTTTGCACCCTTGGGTATTTTTTTCTGAACATCCTCCCAGGCTTTTTCCTCCGCTTTCCTTAGCGCAATCTCTATACGCTCTTGAACGGTAGCATCTCTGATTTCATAGTATTCTCTGGTAACTAGATAAAACGGCAGCACTTGTCCAACCCCCACTACGGGGGTTTTTTTCTCTTCTATTTCATATTTTTCAAAAGGAATTTCAGCTTCATTTATGTTTAAATTCCATCCGTTTATTTCATAGTATTTATGAGTTACCTTATTGCCAGTGCGTATC